>JAFDTP010000106.1 GCA_019594195.1 Thermoplasmata archaeon | reverse complement strand
GGTTATCTTCAAGGATGTCCGTAGGTCACGGTCCATGGATTCTTATCCTGTATTTTGACGAAACCGTATCTTTCGAACTGGATGATATCGCCTATCTTAGTCTCTTCAAGATTGTTCTCTCCCAGACCCTTTTCGATGGAAGAATCGGGCATTTCAACGTTGATATCCATCCCGTCACAGAGCCACTGTATCTTCAATATATCCTTGTTTTCGAAACCGGTGATCTTTCCTTTTTTCCCGCTCAATTCGATGTTGCAGAAGTTCTTCAAGCGTATCTCTTCATCTTGAAATTCTTCCCACTCTTTTTTCGGTATATAGACTTCTTTGTTGACCTCGAGTTCTCTATACCCGCGGTCGGGATCGCTCGGATGTCTCGCCACCTTTGCCCTTTCAGGCTCTATTTCACCGACCAATTCGATCTTCACTGGATCCGGAACGAAGAAGTATCTATTTGCTTCTTCGTCGATCATCTCACGGTTCTTAGCGTACAATTTTGAAGGAGCGACCTCTATATCAGTTTCTGACATGCCGAAGTCGAGTATGAATTCTCTGACAGCCTCGGGCTGTATACCTCTACGTCTCAAAGATTGCAAAGACCAGGTTCTAGGATCCTCCCAACCGTTGAGTTCGCCTTCTCTCAATTGTCTCTGAAATTCGCTCTTGCTTAGATTTATATCCTTTAACCTTAACATGCCGTAATGTAAGAACTCGGGCTTTTCCCATCCGAAGAGATCCCAGATGTACTCTTCCATCCGGTCTTCTATCACCAAATCTTTGCCTCTCAGGATGTGAGTCATATCGATGAGATGGTCATCAACAGCCCATGAAAATTCTAGTAACGGCCAAACGGAATATCTGTTACCGACCTTTGGATGCTCGTTTTTAGAGATCCGGAAAAGAACTCTGTCCCTAAAAGCAGGATCAGGATGCTGCATGTCGGTCTTCAACCTCACTACTGCGGCACCTTCTTCAACCTGACCTTCCAGCATATTCTCCCATAGTTCTAGATTTTCTTCCTTCGATCGATCACGGTGTTCGCATTCTTTTCCCGCCTCTCTCTTATCTCTGAGACTTTCCTGATCGCACTCACATACGTAGGCTTCTTCCATCTCCAATATCTTTCTACCGTATTCGTAATATATGTCCATCCTTTCGGACTTGTAGTAGGTCTCGTGCCATTCAACATCCAACCATTCTAAACCTTCTTTGATCATGTCGTAGGCTTCGGGAAGAAGTCTTTTTGTTTCAGAACCGATGGTATCGTCATAGAAAAGAACTAATTTTCCATCGTTCCTTTTCACGTATTCATCATTGAGTATGACCATCCTAGCATTGCCTATATGCAAAGGTCCTGAGGGATAAGGAGCCATCCTCATCTTTACAGTTTCAGCGTCGATCTCAGGGAGCTTATCTTCTTCTTCCTCCTCATCCTCTTCAAAAAATTCAGGCATGATCCTTTTTAGTTCTGATTTTTGTTCCTCCAAAGACAATCCATTGACTTCACCAACTATCTCGTTCACCAACTCTTTAGTACCTTCTGGATCTTCCCTGCATTCTTCGACTTCACCCATGACTTTTCCCATGACTGGACCCACTGAAGCCTCACCTTCGAACTTGACCGCGTTTCTCAAGGCGTACTTCCTGACGATATCTCTCTTTTCCTCGGACATATCAATGGGATAATGAAGTTGGATATTTGATTTTTTGCCCTGAATGTTTCACTTCGATTCCTTTATTATCGTTTCCAAAGCCACAAGTAGTCCATCTTTGATGGTTTCTTTTGCCATACTTGGAGGTTTATCGTTCTTGTCTACAGCCTGCTCAGGCAAAAAAGGAACGTGGATGAATCCGTAGTGTATCGGCAGATCGTTTTTTTCTACGTGATTTGCCGTAGAATAGATGATGTGATTACAAACGAAGGTTCCCGCTGTATAGGAAAGGAAAGATGGGATACCCGCTTCTTTGACTGATTCAACTATCTTTCTAGTAGGTATATCAGTCCAATAAGCGGTCGGACCGTCCTCAGCTATGACCTCGTCTTTTGGTTGATTACCCTCGTTATCTTCGATCCTAGCGTCGTCTATATTTAGTGCTACCCTTTCAACTCTGATCCCGTGTGTACCGTTCGCCTGGCCAACGTGAAGGACCACATCGGGCTCTACTTCATCTATCAACTCTTTTACCTTTTCTGCGGAATCACCATAAACAGTTGGGATCTCTTCCGCTATTATCTCACAATCGTTTATCTCTATTCCATCGAGTTCGAGCACTACCTCAGAAGCCGGGTTGATAGACTCACCGCCGAAGGGATCAAAACCAGTCACCAATATTCTGTTTATCTTGTTGGGCATGTTTTTCACTCACGATTGAGTTTTGTAGTTATAATTTAAAAAACCTTCGTCAACTTCGGAGATAAATATTATTTAGTGGCTCACTTTACATTAATCGAAATAATGTCCATATCTATCGATATCGGAGGCACATTCACCGATTTTGTAGTCCTCAAGGAAGGTTTGAAACACTTCAAGGTAGCTTCTAACCCTAAAAGACCTGAGAGAGCTATCGTTGAAGGGCTTAAGAAGAAAGATATAGATGTTAAAGGCGATGCGTTCCACGGGACCACGGTAGCGACGAACGCCTTCATAGAAGGTAAAGGCAAAGAGTCCGCTTTCGTGACCAATGAAGGTTTTGAAGATCTCTTGTTCATAGGAAGACAGGAAAGACCTAGACTTTATGACCTTCACGTTGAAAAACCCGCTCCCCCGTTGAAAAAAGAAAATACTTACGGACTTTCTTGCAGAACTGGACCGAAAGGAAAGATTTTCGACGAGATCTCAGAGTCTGAAGTTGAAACCCTTGCTGAAGAACTGAAAGAAAAAGATCTTTCGGCCGCCGTTTGTCTTCTTCATTCTTTTCAAAATCCGGAACAGGAGAAGAAGATCGGAGGAATCTTGGATAGGTTTGGAGTGAACCATTCACTGTCGCACGAAGTCACCGGAGAATTCAGAGAATACGAGAGAGGTATGACCACTCTGCTCGATGCTTATCTCGATCCGCTGATCGAAGATTACTTCGATTCACTTTCAGAGATACTCGGAAAAGAACCTTACATAATGAAATCAGGTGGAGGTTTAGAAAAAAGTTCTAAGGTAGATGCTGTAGATTGCTTGTATTCTGGGCCTGCTGGGGGAGTCGCAGGGGGCGCTTTCATCGCGAACGAAATAGGAGTATCTAATCTTGTTACTTTCGACATGGGTGGAACCAGTGCGGATATGGCCGCTATAATAAACGGCGAGATCTCCTGGAAAGACCACGGGAAAATAGATGGATTCCCGATACAGTCGAAGATGGTCGATATCGTCACAGTCGGATCCGGCGGTGGAAGTATAGCTCGGTGTGACGAAGGAGGGGCTTTGAGAGTCGGACCGGAAAGTGCTGGTGCAGAACCTGGGCCTGTATGCTACGGAAGAGGAGGAACCGAACCGACGGTCACTGATTCGTTATTACTCATGGGATATATCGATCCTGATTATTTTCTTGGAGGTAAGATGGAACTCGATTTTGAAGACGCGAGAGCTTCGATCGAGAGATTAGCAGATGATCTTGGGATGGGTTTCGAAGAAACATTAAGAGGCATTTACAAAGTATCCAACTCCAAGATGGTCAGAACTATGAAGAGGATCACCGTCGAAAAGGGTATGGATCCAGAGAATTTTTCTATACTCGGGTTCGGTGGGGCTGGACCATTACACGCCGCGAAGATAGCTGAAGAACTCGGTATACAAAGAGTTTTGATCCCGCCGTTAGCGGGCGTGTTCTCTGCATTAGGTATGATTACGGGTGACGTTACTCATGAAACTAGTAGGACTATCTTGACTTCTTTGGACAATAAAGATGAGATAGATGATACTATAGAAGATATGATTGAAAAGGTCAGCGAGGAGGGAAAACAGCAAGTTCTGCTAGGTCTGAGATACAGAGGACAGAGCTATCATATCAACATTCCTTATTCTAGATCATTGAAAGAAACCGAAGAAAGATTTCACAGTGAGCACAAAAGGAAATACGGGTATGCCAACGAAGACGAAGATATTGAAGTTGTTAGAGTTCATATCGAGATCGTTAGAAAACGAAAAATTGATGAACTTCCACATGAAAAAGAAGATGGTGAACATCCCTCTGATCGAGAATGCCTTTTCTCTGACGGCTGGAAAAAGACCTCGATATACAGAAGAGAATTTCTTTCGGAAGATGGAGGGGATTATGGTCCAAGCATCATAGAGGGAACGAACTCGACAATTCTAGTTCCACCGGATTGGAAGTGGAAGGTCCTCGCTTCAGGTGTAATTGAGATGGAGGTGAGTTGATGAAGAGATTGAAACCCACGGAATTGGAAGTGATGAAGCATGCTTTCATCGCTATACCTGAACAGATGGGGGCAGCTCTACAAAGGAGTGCTTATTCGCCCAACATCAAAGAGCGCAAGGACGAATCCTGCGCCCTTTTCACTGCGGAGCGTGAGATGATAGCTCAAGCTGAACATATACCCGTTCACCTAGGGGCTATGCCCAACGCACTTGAAAGCGCAGTCGTCGAATGTCGACCAGAAGAAGGAGATCAGATCATCTTGAACGATCCTTATTCAGGTGGAACTCATCTTCCCGATATAACCGTGATAAAGCCCGTATTCATGGATGAAAACCTTATCGGATACGTCGTAAATCGTGCACACCATTCTGACGTAGGAGGTATAACTCCTGGTTCTATGCCAGGGGACAGTAAAAACTTGGATGAAGAAGGCATCGTGATACCACCTACTATTTTGATCGAAGATGGGAACATGAATCAAAAGGTGATGGAAAAGCTGAGAAGATCACGCTCACCTAGAGAAAGGATGGGTGATATAAGAGCGCAGATAGGAGCTAACGAGAAGGGTGCTGAGGAGTTCAAGAAAGCTGTAGAGAAATACGGTATGGAGAAATATCTCGCTTTCAAAGAACAGGTGATCGAATACTCTGAGAGAAGGACGAGAAAGATCATAGATGGATTACCTGAAGCCGATGTTTCGCATAAGGACTACATGGAATGGAAAAACGATGTCAAACTCCAAGTTCAGATCGAGATCGAAGGTGATTCATTGAAATTTGATTTTTCTGGCACGGATGATCAAGTCGAAGGGAACATCAACGCTCCCAAACCTGTTACTTTTTCAGCAGTATATTACGTGCTCAGGTGCCTTCTTCCCGACGATATCCCAGTTAACGAGGGCTGTTATAGGCCATTAAATATCGAAATACCTGAGGGCACGGTTCTCAATCCAGAG
>JAFDTP010000076.1 GCA_019594195.1 Thermoplasmata archaeon | reverse complement strand
GAATACAATTTAACCATAAATGTAGATCCTGAAGACGGAGGAACAACTGATCCTGAACCGGGTACTTATACGTTCACTGAGGGCACCGATGTAACCATCGAGGCATTACCGTATGCTGGTTATGAGTTCGATGAGTGGACTGGAGATATACCCGAGACAATAGATGTGAATTCAGACTATTATGGATTTGAAATATATCCGGGAGACGATTCCCTCTGGTTCTCTCACCGCGTTTTCGTTCTGCTCTTCTACTCCATCTTCAGCTACTGCTCTCACAATGTACCAGTAATACGGATCGTCACCGCATGCACCTTCATCAAAGTACTCGTAACTGTCCGATCCTTCAGCGTGAACTTCATCTATCGGTTCGCCCCAGGGACCTCCCTCAGCATCTGCTCTGTAGATGTTATAATGGGACACTCTTTTTGGATCACCTACGATCACAGTGACTTCATCTTCACTATCCTCGCTAGCGACCATAAGATCATAATCACCTAAATCCTCTTCATCGGTCTGCCATGTGAAAGAACCCTCGTAGATATCACCAGATCCAAGAGTTATATTCACTTCAATATCTATCAATTCACCATCAACGTAAAATTCTATGTCCTGAGTGTCTTGTTCTTGTCCGAGATTCTCTACTGAATAATTTACTAAGACCTCTTCACCTGGTTCAACTTCTCCATCATAGTTAATGATCTCCACATCGAAGTAAACGTCCATCGGTATGACTCTCGATTCAAGAGCCCAGGTGTAATCAAGGCCAAAATCACCTAGATTATCCCAAGAACCGGGATCATGTGGATTATCCATGTTGACTAACCCACCGTTATCTACTTCTGGTTCTATACATCCGAATGGGAAGTAGCCATCACCCATATCGTCGAATTCCATCACTACCCAGTAATCACCAGGATCTTCAATCACCAGAGGTTCATCTAGTTCTAACTCCACCCAACCTGCACCTGTGGGCGTGTACTCTTCAGTAGGAATCCAATCTTCTGACGGGGCGTCACCATCATCTGGTGCAACATAGCCTTGTGCGTAATGGGCTGCCTCTTCATGGTCATAGTAAGCCACATCAGTGAAGGATAAACCTATATCGTCGGAAAGGTCCATCCTTATTGCACCCCACCATACGCCTTCGCTGGTCAAACCTATACCATCGTCTGTTTCATCTGGTCGCCATTCTCCTTCGTATAACCAGCGCCATTCGTCTTCATTCTCTGGACCGATCAATTCTGGATCTATCGAAGTTGGATCGGTCGGATCCGCTACTCCTCCTGGACCACTTCTAGAATCGGCTTCCTCGAGAGTTGCATCTGGAGAAGGCGATGAAGCATCACTGTCTGTTTCATCTTCTATATCTCCTGGGCTCTTATCCCAACTCAAAAGGTTATCCTCGTAGTCTACGTGCTCAACATCTAGATTACTCGGTGGCTCTGGTGGGAATCCTATAAGATCAAAATCATCGCTGCTATCGAAATCCGCAGTATTTTCAGAACAATAGACCCATACTCTTATTTGAGATTCGGAGCTGGTCTCATCGGGAATCTCCCATGTGTACTCTCCAGTATCATCGATCCCTTCCTCTATATATCCCCAAGTATCTCCGCCGTCAACGCTGTATTCTATATCTACTGACACGATAGGTTCGTCGCCCTCGTCGCTTATCCAAGTGATATCTTCTAGATCACCCGCATGCCACTCTTCTCCACCTTCAGGCCTTGTCAGGCTTACTTCAGGTGGTGTGACGTCAGTTATGGTGAATTCATCACTCATATCTACTCCAGGATCAGTATCCCCTTGATCATCGTATACGGTAGCGCGGATCAATGCCTCTTCTGTGGTTTGATCCGGAACGGTCCAAGCATACTCTCCTGTGTCCTCATAACCTTCCTCAATAAATTGCCAAGAATCTCCACCGTCAACGCTGTACTCAAGATCGATTTCAGTTATCTCACCGGCTCCTTCATCAGTTTCCCACAATATATCTTCATCATCACCGACTTCCCAGTATTCTCCACCTTCTGGTCTTTCGAGATCGATCTGTGGACCTTCGGCGGCATTATAAACAGTCAATGCATAATCCTGGTTTATCTCGCCGTCGTTGTTGGCATCTTCAGTTATGTCGAAACCTTCTACGTTTATCGTATACGCTCCAGACTCAAGTTCGTCGGGGTGGATGTAAACATTCTGAACGTTGTTAGTGTCATCCCAACCGTCGCCACTATCATCGAATACTGACATCGTATCAGTGTTCGGATAAGTGTAATCCCAAGTACTTTCATCACCTGCATCTTCTGCAAAGGCATTACCTTGATAAACATCTCCACTAGGTGATATCACTTCTAGATTTAGATCGTTCATCAACGCAGTTCCGCTTCCCGTATCATCTGGAGCTTCTTGATCCGTCCAGGTGAGTGTTATCTTCAGTGGTTCATCATCATTTTCTACTCCTACGATATGTTCATCAACATCTCCTGTCTCTAAAAGGCTGTCTTGATCTTCGAGAAGGAAAGACACAGGATCATCATATGGGTTCTGTAGCTTTGAAACATCGACCATACCCCAACCTTCGTCTCCATTCGGTATAGAACCTTCAGTGTCTCCATCTAACGGATTCGCAGTGTTGATCAAAAGAGACTTAACCATAGCCGGACTCGGTTTTTCTCCATATTCATCCTCGTACCATTCAACGACTACAGCGGCAGCACCAGCAACGGCAGGATTCGACATCGATGTTCCTGACATGTAGCCGTAATCGTTCCCAGGCATAGTAGAATAAACATCGCTTCCAGGGGCTTGAACGTCGGGTTTGACACGATTATCGTCAACTGGACCACGCGAGCTGAAACCGGCTATATACTCTGGATTATCAGTTTCGCTGTTATAGTTTTCTGTTGCACCGACAGTTATTATGTTTTTAGCGCTCGCGGGCGGCGGCACTCCTGTATCTCCATCATTACCAGCAGAAGCTGTAATCACCATGGGCTCGTTCTCTTCTGTATCTCGATTTGAGTCCCTAACAGCTGCATCAAAAACTGCAGATTGTTCGGTATATGTCCCGTGTCCTGCGGTAGAGCCCCAGGAGTTCGAATGCACATAGGCAGGTTCGTCTGCTTCCTGCTTCGCTACTTCGAATATCTCCATAAGATCAGCGGGTATGACTGATCCACCGTTTTCGAAGATCTGGATAGCGAATAGTTCGGCTTCAGGTGCAGAACCCTGGGCGGCATAATAGTCATCAAAACCATAACCTTGGCCTGTACCATAGTATGTGTCTGCTCCAACTGAACCAGTACAATGTGTTCCATGGCCGTGACCGTCTTCCCAACCTCCGCTGCCGAAGGTATATCCACCGATGACTCTTCCAGTGAAATCATCGTGACCTGCATCTGGAGTTGTTCCATCGCCTAATCCAGTATCGGCAACAGCGACTACGACACCATCACCTGTATAACCGACCTGATTCATGTAAGATCCAGCATCTCCAGCATATTCGCCAGGTAAATCAGGATTCCTGTAAGCATTATCACCGGGTTCCCAATCATCCGGATAGAACCAAGTACCACCGCCGATTATCTGAGTAGCCATCTCATCATGTAGCTCTACCTCGTTATGCTCAGAAATGTAGCTTACATCCGGATGTCTAGCTAACTCGTCAAATGTTTCTTGATCTATGATTTCAGCTCTTATCTGGAAACCTCTGCTGCCAAGCGCTACAGAAGATATTATTGGTACTTCTTCGATAATATCCTCAACCGATTCAACTCCGGCTCCTGGGACTAGATTTATGTCGACAATTCCAGGTTCTATATCGGTTTGTATCTTGTATTCAGGTGGATAAAAACCGACCCAGTCGACGAAGTCCAGCTCGGAAACTCGGTCCGCTCGTTCTGGAGTCATCCTCACTCTATAGGCATAGTTTGGGATGTAGTTGACGATCTCAACACCTTCTCTTTCTAGCTCTTCTCGCCATTCGGGATTAATGGGTCCTAACATATGGACTATATAAGGGCCCTTTTCGCCCACATCGTATTCTATTTCTGGTCTGATAATTTCTCCATCGGATAGTCTTTCCAGTTCTCCATCAGAAACATCGTGTAGTTGACCACCTAGAGATATATGGGTGCGTGTTGAAAGAGTATTCACTGTAAAGCCCTCTTCCTCCAACATCACTACATCTCCTTCTTTTGCTTCTACAAGTACAAAATTGTTGTAACTGTCCAGTATATTGACATCTAGTTCATTCAATTGAGATATATCTTCAGGTCCCGCCCGTTGGATCAGCACTATTTCTCCATCGCCAACAACTGGTTGCTCCGATTCTCCAGGAAAAAAGAATCCAGTTGCAACAGTAAGAGTAGATGTCGCTAGTATCATTACACACAGGAGTACTAAACATCTCTTAATTTTGGTTCCTTCTATTTTATTATTTTTCATATATTTCACTCTCTCTTGGGTGTCATTAATTCCGGGGTAGTGTCATAGTTAAATAACTATAACACCTATAGACATAACTAAGCGAATATTGATAAAGTTGATTCGCAAATTTGTATGATTTTCGCATAAGATTTAATAAGAAAGACTACATTTTGAGATTTTGATGGAGGTACCTATCCGAAGAAGGATTATGATCCATCTTAAAAACTATTCTGAAGAATGTAAAGAAGATTACATTGAGAAATCAGATGGAAATAAAGCTTCTTTTTATATCTCCCAAAAGGGCATAGCAAAGGCCGTTGATGGGAGTTTGAGTCAAGTGAGTCGGGTACTGCGAGAAATGGCAAAAGATGGACTTGTAAGAGTAGAAAAAAAATATCTGAAACACAATCACTCTAGGAAGAGAAAGACATATGAACTGACTTCAAAGGGGCTGAAAGAGGCCCGTAAAGTCCATGAAGAGTTGAAAGAGAAAAACATCACCATCATCAAAGAAAACAGCCGAAAGGAAATTTGCTTAGGTAAGTTACAAGATTTTATAACATGTTCTCATCCTATTCTATATTTTATAAAAAATAATGATGATGGGATCTTAGATATAAAGCAAGATGATGGTAAAAGCGATTTTTCATTCATCAATAGAGAAAAGGAGTTAGACAGATTGAATGAAAAATTAGAAAACGTAAGAGAGAACGGATGCTCGATGATCTTTTTGATCGGCGAAGCTGGCATCGGGAAAACGGCTCTAGTAAATCAATTTAAAAAACAAGCAGAAAGGATAGGTTTTAGATTTCTAGAAGGAAAGGCATATCACGAAATTTCTGATCCGTACTTACCGTTCAAAAATGCTTTTCAAGATTTGAACGATCTAGAAATAAATTTTCAGATCCCTCCTAATTCTGAAACGGAAGAAAAAACTTCTAGGGATGGAAATTCTTCAGATGTTGAAAGAAAGTCTATCTTCTTTGATCTGAACAATAAAATTAAAAAACTTGCAAATGATAAACCTCTCGTTATATTTATAGATGACCTCCAATGGGCTGACAAAGCCACGATTTACCTTTTGAATTATATGATAGATAATCTCTCTGATAGTCCTGTACTATTTTTAACCGCGTATAGGTCTCAGATCATCCCTGCCGATCATCCGATCAAAGACATAAGATATCGTCTATCTCGTCAACACGATTACAATGAAATTATCCTAGAACCATTAGGAAGAAAGGAAACCCGTCAACTGATCTTTTCAGGATTGAATTTGACTAAAGTCCCAGAAGATTTTGTTGACCTCATTTATGAAACTACTGAAGGAAATCCTCTTTTCATCAAAGAATTTATCGATCTCCTCAGAGAAGAAGGAAAATTACCAACGGAAACTCCTGACTATCCTGAGAAAATAGAAGAGATGGAGATGCCGCAGGTCATTGAGGATGTTTACAAAAGAAAGCTTGATCTACATCTGTCTGAAAAAGGTCGGGAAATAGCTACGATAGGAAGCGTCATCGGGAAATCGATCAACTTCGAACTATTACGGCAGTGTTCAGATATGGGCAAATTTGAGCTCTGTAATACCATCGAAGAATTGTTGGAAAGGGGTGTTTGGAATGAAAAAAAAGGTAAGGATGATTGTTTTACCTTCAATCATGGGTTGATGAATAAAATCACGTACCAGAGCACCTCTGAAACAAAGAAGAGAGAACTCCATAAAACTGTAGCAGAACATATAGAGGATCTTTATGAAAAGAACTTAGAAGTTTATCATTCGGACCTTGGATATCATTATGAAAAAGCGAATGAAAGAGACCGAGCTGTTGAACACTATGTGAAAGCCGGCGATAGAGCTAAGGAGTTGTATGCACTAGATGAAGCCCTAGATATGTATCGTAAGGCTCTGAATTTGGTTAAGGAAAACGATGAAACAAATTTACTTAGGAAATTAGGGGCTGTTCACAAGATGATGTGTGAATATGGGAAAGCTATTGAAATATTTGAGGAGATCATCGGAAACACTGACGATCTAGATCTAAAAAGTGATCTTCTTGCAGATGTTGGTGAAATATATCTCAAAAAAGGGCAGTACGAGAAGGCATTGAAAAAAGTGGAGAGAGGACTATCGATAAGAAAGAGGGACGATGCTTCAAGATGTATGCTTTTGAACGTGAAAGGTAAGGTTCATTTCAAAAAAGGACATTATAAAAAAGCAAAAAAGGCATTTAGAAAAGAATGGCAAATAGCTGAGAATCTGGAAAGCAAAAAGGAGATCGCACAAGCACTCCACAATGTAAGTTCGATAGAAAAAAATGAAAGAAAAAATAAAAAGGCTATCGACCTATTGAAAAGAGCAATCGATATTAGAGATGAAATTGACGACAAGATGGGTTTGAGCGAATCACTAAACCAACTCGGCGTGATATTACAAAATATGGGTGAATTCGATAAAGCTAAAAAACGATTTAAAAGAGCACTTGATTTAAGTGAGAAGACCGAGAACAAGGCTGAAAAGATGAAGACACTTAATAATCTTGGTAAACTATACAAAAATAAAGGTTTTTTAAGAAAATGTTTTATCAATAAACCAAACTTTACACTCACAGAACTTACAAAGAAAAAAAAGATAGCTAGTTTTGAAAAAACCAACAGAGGCGATTTTGTTACTCCTAACATATATTATGAAAAAGCTTTTAAATATTTTAATGAAACTCTCAAACTCCGAAAACAGATAGCTGATGAAAAAGAAATTAGGTCAACATTCGATAATCTTGGTTCAGTATGTACCGGAAAAGATGATCTCGATGATGCGTTAAAATACTACAAGAAAAGTTTGGAGATATCTGAAAAATCAGGTTCTGAAAAGGATAAAGCTTTGAGTTTATACAAAATTGGTCTCGTTCATGAGAAAAGGAAGGAAATGGATAAGGCTTTGAACCACTTAAAAAGAAGTTTAGATCTGAGTAAAAAGTTAGATGATGAACAGTTAAAAGTCAAAATCAACTGCGGAATGGCTGATATCTGTTTAGGGTTGGGGAAAATCGAAAGTTATATGGAACATATTAACGAAGTAGTAAAAATCACAAACGGACTAGAGGGACAGAGTGAAGGTCGTCTTCCCAAAGATATTCACGATATAGAATCAAATCCAAAGTTAGGTAGGAAGATATTATAAAAATGATGACGAAAATTAAAAGTGAGTAAAAAGCGAGGTAAAGGTGTTTTTACCCATCCTCTATTTTATTTATCATTCGTCCCGCATCTTGTAGCTCAAGACCGAGTCTCTGATAGCTTTGGTCTCGTCAACTCGCCTAACCGCTGTATTATGAGGTGCTTCTGCTAAGATCTCTTTATCCTCTTGCATTATAGAGGCTACTGCCTCGGCAAAGCCATCTAAAGCCTCTTTTGTTTC
>JAFDTP010000116.1 GCA_019594195.1 Thermoplasmata archaeon | reverse complement strand
TGGGAGTTGAAGGAGAACATGGTGCTCAGCGTGGAACCTGGTATATATCTGAAGGATGAAGCAGGATTCAGACACTCGGATACTGTCGTGGTTAAGAAAAACGGCGTGGAGATGCTGACTTATTATCCTAGAAGTCTGGAAGACAGCTTGATCAGAATCTGACTATCTCCTATCATGAACTTGAAAGCGAAACTCGTCCCTGTAGGTGAGATAAACGAGGATGTATTGAGTTCGATCTCCAAAGGTGTCGAAACGGTCTTTGATTTCGCATTCGACGGAGTTGTGATAGGCGAAATCATGTTTTTGCCTTCGCAAGCTTACGATCCCAAAAGAGAGCAGTACAGAGCGAGTTCGATATTGAAACGTTTATCGAAGTCGAAAAGTTCGAGAGTAAAAGTTCTAGGTGTTACTGCTGAAGACCTGTACAGTCGTGATCTGAACTTCGTATTCGGGCAGGCACAAAAACCCGGTGATCTAGCCTTGATATCTTTACACAGGTTGAAGCCCGAGTTCTGGGGAGATGAAAAAGATAAGGGGTTGTTCTTGAAGAGAGCGGTAAAAGAAGCTGTCCACGAGCTCGGTCATACCTTCGGATTGGATCACTGCGATGATCGGAAGTGCGTCATGACTTTTTCGAACAGGATAGGACACACCGACAGGAAAAAGGCGAGTTTTTGTGAGAGATGTGAGAAAAAGATAGAACAGGGAGGTGGATAGATTTGGAAGAAAAATCCTACTACAGGAAGAAAGTATGGGAACAGATGGAAGAGGAAGATATAGCCAGGTTTCCAAGGCCCGTCGAGGGGAGGATACCCAACTTTGTGGGCGCTGCAGGAACAGCGGAAATGATAGATGATATAGAGGAGTATAGAGGCGCGGGAAGAATCAAGGTGAACCCGGACTCGCCGCAGAACCCAGTCCGCGCTAAGATCATCAGAGACGACAAGACCTTGTTCATGCCGACCCCTAGGTTGAGAGAAGGGTTTCTTCGCATAGATCCCCAAGACGTGCCCGAAGGCAGAGAAAAGAAAGCCACCACCATCAAGCATTCGGATGTCTATGGAGAGTCGGTCCATCTAGAGGATATAGAAGAGATAGATCTGGTCGTGGCTGGCTCGGTGGCTGTCTCTCCCAGAGGTGAACGGGTCGGAAAAGGCGGCGGGTACAGCGATCTAGAATATGCGATCTTGAAGGAGCTAGGTCTCGGCGAACCTCCGGTTCTAACTACCGTTCATCCCGTTCAGGTCTTTGAAAGATTGCCTCAGGAAGAACACGACGTACCGCTGGACTTCGTGGTCACTACAGAAAAAGTGATAGAGACCCGGACAGACCTGAGCAAGCCCTCCGGGATAGAATGGAGTCTTCTCGACGAAGAAGAACTGGATGAGATGCCAGTACTGAAAGAGATCAAAAAAATTTCATAAAATACTTATCTTTTATCAGCCATCTATTTTTAACATGTTCTTGAAAGAACTCGAATGTACCGAATGCGGGAAGAAATTCTCCGCTGACAGAGTCCAAACAATATGTGAAAGATGTGATGCTCCTCTTTTCGCCAGGTATGATCTGGAAAGGGTGAGGGATTCTTTGGATAGAGAAGAACTGGACTCCAGGTATCCTTCGATGTGGAGATATAGGGAGTTCTTACCGGTCGAAGAGGACGAAAATATAGTCACCTTAGGTGAAGGATTCACACCGATAGATGAATTGGACAGACTGAACGAAAGATCAGGATTCAAAAGACTGTACTTGAAGGACGAAGGTATCCAGCCTACAGGGACTTTCAAGAGCAGAGGTCTAGCGATGGGTGTGTCAAAGGCCAAGGAATTGGGTGTTCAGAAGATAGCCATGCCTTCAGCAGGCAATGCCGCAGGTGCACTTTCAGCCTATGGATCTCGGGCAGGGATGGACATCTACGTGGTCATGCCTAAAACAGCTCCGGAAGCCTGTATAGTCGAGAGTTACATGTTGGGAGCGGACGTATATCTCGTCGACGGATTACTTCCTGACTGCGGCGAGATCATAGATGAAGGCAAAGAGAGATACGGTTGGTTCTCGATCTCGACCACGAAAGAACCGTATAGAGTAGAGGGAAAGAAGACCATGGGTCTGGAGTTGGCCGAGCAGTTCTGCTGGGAACTCCCCGACGCCATCTTGTATCCGACAGGTGGAGGAACCGGCTTGATCGGCATGTGGAAAGCCTTCAACGAACTGAAAGATATAGGCTGGATAGATAAGATGCCGAGGATGATACCCGTTCAGACGAAAGGATGCGCTCCTATCGTTGAAGCTGTTCATGAAGGAAAAGAAAGTTCCAATACATGGGACGACCCGTCGACGATGGCCGACGGGATACAGGTACCCAAGGCTTTCGCCGATAGATCCATACTGAAAGCGGTGGAAGAGAGCGGGGGGACCGCTGTTTCGGTGAAGGACGAGGATATACTAAAGTATTCTCAAGAGTTGGGATCTGAAGAAGGTATCTTCGCCTGTCCAGAAGGCGCCGCAACATTGGCTGGAGCTGAAAAATTGAAGGATAACGGCGAATTGAGTGATGAAGACGAAGTTTTAGTTTACAATACCGGGACCGGATTGAAGTACATAAACACGTTCACCGAAAAGATCGATATGGACATCCCCGTGATCGGATCGGCGGAAGAGATAGAAGTGTAATAAATGAAAAAAAGAAGCGTGTTGATAGGCTAGTCGTTTTCGACCATCTTCTTGGTTACTTCAGCAACGTGTTTTCCCTGAAATCTCGCACCTTCGAGTTCGTTCTCGGTCGGTGTTCTTTCACCCTTTGGTCCAGCTATAGTAGACGCGCCATAGGGACTGCCTCCAGTGATCTCATCCATCTTGAATTGCCCCTCGAAGCTGTAGGGCAGACCGACTATCACCATGCCCTGGTGCAGTAAAGTCGTATGAAAGCTCAGTATAGTGGATTCCTGTCCACCGTGCTGTGTCGCCGTCGATGTGAAAACGCTCCCGACCACGCCTATAAGATCGCCGTTCTGCCAGAGCTCGCCTGTCTGATCTAGGAAATTTCTCATCTGTCCAGTCATGTTACCGTATCGAGTCGGAGAACCGAAGATGATCGCGTCTCTTCCCTTTAGATTTTCGATTTCAGCGACAGGGACGTGTTCGAATCCTTTCTGCGCTTCTTTGGCTCCGGTCTCTTTGAGAGTTTCTTCCGGGATGGTCTCTTCTACACGCATCAATTCAACTTCAGCTCCCTCGACTTCCCTAGCTCCTTCAGCCACGGCCTCTGCCATCTTGTAGGTGTGGCCGTACATGGAGTAAAAAACTATCAATATATCCATCATACTCACCCGTGATAATATTGTTTCTATAGTTAATATAGCTTCGCCCTCGTCGGATCAGAGGACCATATCCGCTCCAAAATTTAATATCCTCTATTCCGATATGGGTTTGAGTTAAGGTGTTAGGATGAGGATCGAAAATTTAGAGTTATACCCGGTCGAAGTGGAGAATGTAGAGGAATTCAAGATAGCAACGGGTACGTCACTGACCACTGAGAACGTGGTCGTAAAGGTCGAAAGTGACGGAAAAACTGCCTGGGGAAACGGAGCCGCTAATGGAGTCACTGAGGAGACCAACGCATCCATGATGGGATGTTTGAAGCCTATAAGAGATGAGTTGGTCGGAGAAGATATCGATATCGAGGAAGTTTGGCGGAACTTTAGAGAGAAGAATGCGGATGATCCTTCTGCTTTGGCAGGGTTGGATATAGCTCTTTACGATCTTTTAGGAAAACTTGAAGGTGAAAGAGTCTTCGAATTATTCAGCGATGTGGATGAAACAGGTGTCTTCACGGATAGAACCATAGGTATAATGAACAAAGAGGAGACGGTGGAGCACGCGGAAGATTACATCGAACAGGGTTTCAGAGCTCTGAAGATAAAAGTCGGTCTGGACAAGGAAAGCGATATAGAGAGGATTAAAAAAGTCAGAGAAACTGTCGGCGAAGATATCACGATATGGGTCGATGCGAATCAGGGATATTCCGTCGAGGAGGCTAAGGATTTCTGTGAAAGCATCAAGAGATACGACATAGAGTTCATAGAGCAGCCAGTAGATGAGAAAGACCTTGAAGGACTGAAAGAAGTCACTAGATATACCGATATCCCGATAGTTGCCGACGAGGCGATGAAGGATCATGAAAGCGCTGAGAAGATCTGTTCTAACGGCATGGCAGACATGGTCAACATAAAGCTGATGAAATGTGGAGGCTTGACCGGTGGAAGGAAGATAGTGGAAGTTATCGAAGATCACGGTGTAGATGCGATGATAGGCTGCATGTTGGAGTTAGAACCTTCTTTGGGTGCAGCGGTGCATCTTTACGAATCAAGTGACAATATAAAATACGCAGATCTAGACGGACATCTTTTGCTTCCCGACGGTCTGAGTAAAGGACTCACTTTTGAAGATGGTAGATTGTGGACCTCTGATCGGCCCGGTATAGGCGTAGAGATCATCATGGATAAGTTGTTGGAATATATGTGATAGGATGCCGAGCTCCGAGGGCACAGTACTTCCAGATTATGAAAAGGGCAGTATAGTCAATCTGATGAGTTCTATAGTCTCGGGTCTCGGTTCGGAAAGTCCATACGAATGCTTGGAGATGATAGATGAGAGGCAGTTGGAAAAAACGGAGAACGTCATCCTTCTGATATTGGGCG
>JAFDTP010000144.1 GCA_019594195.1 Thermoplasmata archaeon | reverse complement strand
CAGTTAAAGAATCTTCTTCCGACTCTAGTCTGAATAGAGGCATAGCAACGGTATATAAATCAAGAGGTTTAAATCTATGGAATATCAGTTTGTATCTGCAATAAATGTTGATAATCCTTTCCTCCCTGAGCAGGCGATTTGGGAGCGAAATCGCCAGCGCAGTCCGCAGTGTCAACGAGGACATAGAGGATCTGTGTTCCTCGAGGGGAGTGTGGGTGGGGTATCCGTAGCGTATCGGAATTATGAAATAATTCCAATGGAAGAGGAATTTTGAATTCCTCGTCGGGAGCGAGGATTGAGTGGAAACTTGTTTCCGCAGAAAGTCGGCAGTCCCTCCTCTTGATGTAACTCACAGAAGATAAGATCATCGAGGAGATCGAAAACCACAGTGAAAAGATCAACCAGTTCGGTGTAAAAGAGATAGGTCTCTTCGGATCATACCTTGAAGGGGAACCAAAACAAGAGAGCGATATAGACATCCTAGTCCGATCCAAAGAGGATGAAAAGTCATTCGACGATTACATGGGCCTGAAATCCTTTTTAGAAGATCTTTTCGAAAAAGAGGTAGACCTGGTCATCAAAAATACCTTGAAAGATCACCCGAAAGATGAGATATTGAGGAGTACAAAGTATTCCGCGAGAGTATATACTCAGAAGACATTTCGATCGAGTCGGCAGACCACCCACGTTATCCCTAATCAAACCTTAGTAAGTCTCCCTTCCAAACAGTACAGCGACAGCCCTCCAACACACCAGATCTCTCAAAAGATAGCAGTTGAATCCGACTGATATTAAAAAAGAAGATTCAAACATCATAAGGAAAAAACAGAAAAGCCTAAAAAATTTTTAAATCATCGAAAGTATCATATCTTTTTCTGCCTAAAAACATGTATTACTTCAATTCTCTTCCCCGATAACTCCCTCTTTCAATAGCAGATCCTCGATCCAATCTTTCTCATGTTCGGACTTAAGAGAGGAAACAGTATCTACCAACTCTTCGTCACTACCGTATTCGAAATTATCCTTCACATAGAATCCGGTAGCGATCATAGAGAGTTCGACTGCACTGTATCCTCCAAACCTTGCCACCACTTCATCTAACGCTTCACTGGTCTCATCATCAAGCTTCTTTTCAGAGACCTTGTCAGTAGGATCGATGAAGTATCCTTTTTTTGGTCTCCATTCCATCTCCACAAGATCATATTTTTTTGCCATATCTAAAGCGCTAGCGGCGCTTTTAGAGAATGGGCCGTAATGGTACATGGAATAATCAAAACTAATATCGCTCTCTAATCCTAACAGATAGATCATCTTCTGGACAACTGTCTTACCTATCTGTTTGCTTTCATATTTTTCTCTCAATCTTTTGACAAGATAACCTACCAGTCTAGCCTTTCTTTTTTTCTCCATCATTTTACCACATCCTTCTTGATTTTATTAACTTTACCCCTATCAGAGGGTTTCACATACAATCTATTCACGTTAAAGGGTTCTAGATCCTCTATTATCTTTGATCTGTTCGACAACAGGTTTAGTTCACCGTCTTTATCTATCAACATGACTTCTTTATCCATTTCCTGCTCATACCAATTCGTTTCCAAATCATCTCTCCAATACCAGATATGTTCTTCATCCAATTTTTCGATCATCCTATCCAATTTCCTTTGTTCACTCTCATCAGTGGATTTGAAGACTTTCCGGATATGATTTCTATTGACCAGATTTTCAAACCATTCATTTGTATCGTCGTTTTGCATCATACTCCATAATTTATAATCGTCTAGAGTCACATATTCATCTGATCTTGAAGGAACTGGCAAAGTATCTAAAGTATGAGTTATTGCCTCTTGAAGCATCTTATCATATGCTCTTCTTGTTTTATGAAAATATACTTGTGTAAACATTTTGTATCGTGCCAATATGAAAGATTCAGCTACCTGCCAACCTTCATCCTTTAATCCTAAAATAGGTTCGTCCACCTCGGGATCTATACCTATAGCCAAGGTGTCGATCAAACGATCGAGGTCATATATACCGTATTTCACACCACCGTGATGTGAATCCCTTTGTAGATAATCTCCTCTGTCAGCATCTAATTGACTTGAGATGATCTCTTTCCAAAACAGATTTTTGGTCGGTGCTGCTCCATTAAAGAAGGAAGATATGTCTTCAGTCTTGATGTCTATACCCCTATTCATATTGTGATCTTCTATTAGGCCTCTCATTTTTCTATTTATCAATTCAGCGGTGTAGAATTCATGATTAAACTTTTCATCTTTTTTCGGATTAGTGGGCATGATTTCCTCAGAAGCGTGGGAAAAAGGTGCGTGTCCGATATCATGGAGTAATGCAGCTAAACGGATCAGATGACGAGATCTATCCATCGCTGCTTCAGATATCCCCCAATCCTTTAATCGGTCCATACTTTTCTTATCACTTCTTATGGCATTGAACATATCATCTGCTAACTTCATAACCCCCAAAGAATGCTCGAACCGAGTATGATTCATCCCTGGATAAACGAAATCTGTTAGCGCATTTTGTTTTATTCTTCTCAACCTCTGAAAAACTGGGTCATTTATTATCTTTCGTTCCCAGTCATTGAAATATATGAAACCGTATATGGGGTCTCTGATCTCGTTTGGTAAATTCACTTTGATCCACCGTGTGCATAATTTTCTTCTACTATTATTAATGTTCAGACTAGGGAGGGAAGAGTGAAAGTTGAATGAAAAAATAAATGGACTAGAAAATATCTAAAACACATATATCAAGCACTATTAAATCTATAGGATGATCGGTTATTTACAGCATAAAACTCCAAAAACCTTTCCTTCCCACGAGGAATTGCAATTCCTCTTAGTCACGAATCAACTAAGTGATTCGTTCCCGAGCAGGCTTTTCGGGAGTGGAAAAGCCAGCGAAGTCCGCAGTGTCAACGAGGGCGTTTAGGATTAATATCCATCCGTTCCTCACTACCGTTTCGGACATAGAGGAGCTGTGTTCCTCGAGGGGAGCGTGGGCGGGGCAAGTCGGCAGTCCTTCCTCTCAAACCAAAAAATAGAACGTCTCCATCAATCGAATCAAACATCATAAGAAACCCACCTATCGATCAGCTGTTGAACTTGAGATACATTTCAAAAAAGCCAGAAGAAGGCGTGGAAGATTTCTTTACTCATCGGATCCTTCAAAAACTTTGTTTATGAACTCTTCTGAAGTATAAACTTCTACTTTTTCTTGTTTTTGAAAACCCCCGTCATCAGACCATATGGAACCTTCATAAGCAAGGGCTAAAGCCAAAAATTCAGTGTCCTTTTTATATGAAACGAAGTGGAATATAAAAATAAGTTGAATCTTTGATTGAACGGCATTTCTCGTCTATGTCTTTCATCGTCT
>JAFDTP010000031.1 GCA_019594195.1 Thermoplasmata archaeon | reverse complement strand
GATGGAAAATTGGCGATAGAGTATGAAGATACTGAGAAGGGAGAGGTCAAGACAAACAAGGTAGATATGGTCGTTCTTTCTTCCGCTATAGTCCCTTCTGAAGGTAATCAGGAACTCGCGCATAAATTGGGGATCGAAGTCGACGAGCACGGCTTTTTCGAGTCTAAAGACATTTTAACTGCGCCGATGGAATCATCCCGTGAAGGGATCTATCTCGCAGGTTGTTCTCAGTCACCAAAGGATATACCGGACAGCGTTGCTCAAGCTAGCGGTGCTGCGGCAAGAGCTTTAGAAACGCTAAAAGATAGGGAGCGCAAAGGTAAACCAGAAAAACCCGAAGAGAGAGATATCTCTGAAGAAGAGCCGAGGATAGGTGTATTCGTCTGTCATTGCGGCAAAAACATAGCGAATTACCTCGATGTCGACAGTGTGGGTGAATCCGTGGAAGACATACCCGAAGTCAAATACGTTTCCGATCCGACCTTTGCCTGTTCTGAAGATGCTCAGGCCGAATTAAAAGAGGCTGTAGAGGAGCACGACCTTAACAGGTTTGTCGTTGCTGCTTGCTCACCAAGAACTCACGCTGAACTCTTCGAGGACACTTTAGAAGAGATAGGTTTGAACCGCTATTTGCTTGAGATGGCGAATATCAGAAATCAATGCAGTTGGGTGCATAGTGATGAACCTGAAAAGGCGACTGAAAAGGCGAAACGCTTGACCAAAATGTCAGTTTCTAAAGCTAAACGTTTGGCCGCGCTACAGGAGAAAGAGATCGAAGTCGGAGACAAAACCGTTATAATCGGAGGTGGTCCAGCTGGAATGCAGACCGCTTTGAGTATGAGCGATGCTGACCAGGATGTCACATTGATAGAGAGGGAAGAAAGGTTGGGAGGTAAGTTGAACCGATTGAATACACTTTTCCCGTCGGATATAGACGCTGGTGAACTCGCAAGAAATATGACTAAAAAGATAAAAGATAGAGATAACATCACGGTCAGGACATCTACAGAAGTCGAAGATGTAGAGGGATACGTGGGTAATTACGAGGTCAAGCTTGAAGATGGTGAAATAATCGAGAGCGACACGATCGTCCTTACCACTGGATTTCAGGAGATCGATCCAGAGGGATTCTATGGCTACGAAGAAGACGATAGAGTCATGACTCAGTTGGAGCTGGATGAGTCTCTCGCTGAAGATTCACTCGAAGACCCTGAAAATGTCGTCTTCATAAACTGTGTAGGTGCCATGGAAGAAGAGAGACCATGGTGCTGCCGTGTAGGCTGCGGTAACTCATTGAAGAACGCTAAAGCGGTCAAAGAAAAATATCCTGATTCCAATGTTTATATCCTGTACAAAGATATGAGAGTTTTCGGTAAGAACGAGGAAGAATATTACGCCGATGTCCAGGAACATGATGGCGTGATATTCATCAGGTATTCCAGCGATGACAGACCAGAGATAACCGAAAGAGATGATAGATTGCACGTCAACGTTCACGATAACCTTTTAGATGAACAGATTGAGATAGATTCCGATTATCTGGTCTTGGCTATGCAGCTGGAAGGAGATCCGAGTACTTCTAAATTGAAGAAGATGTTGAAGCTTTCTTCGGACCCATCCGGTTTCTTCATGGAAGCCCACGCGAAGCTGCGTCCTTTAGAGTTCCCTTCGGAAGGAGTCTATCTGGCTGGAGGAGCTCATTATCCGAAGAATATAGCGGATACGCTGTCACAGGCTGACGGAGCCGCTTCAAAAGCTGAAGTGCCCATGATGAAAGGCTATACTAAGAGTGTCGGTATCATCGCTGAGATAGATGATGATAGGTGTAGCGGCTGTAAGATGTGTATCTCAGTTTGCCCATATGGTGCTATTGACTTCAACAAAGAGGACGAGATAGCGGAGATTACCGATGTACTCTGCAAGGGTTGTGGTTCCTGCGCTAGTGTTTGTCCTACCAACGCGATAACCCAAAAAGGATTCGATGACGATCAGATCTCCGCGATGATAAGGTCAGCATTGACTGACGAGGTGATCTGATGAGTTCTGAAGAGTTCGAACCCGAGATAATCGCCTTCCTCTGCAATTGGTGCAGTTATGCAGGTGCCGACTTGGCAGGAGTGAGCAGGGAACAGTATCCTTCTAACGCTTTGAATATCAAAGTTATGTGTTCTTCTAGAGTTTCGCCGGAACATGTGTTCGAGTCTTTCCAAGAAGGAGCCGACGGTGTTCTTATCGCGGGATGTCATCCCGGTGATTGCCACTATATCGATGGGAATTATAAGACTATGAGGAAGGCAAATCTGATAAAAGAGATGATGGAAGATTTTGGAATAAATCCTCAAAGGTTGAGATTGGAGTGGGTCTCTTCTGCAGAAGGAGGCAAATTCGCAAAACTGATGAAGGAACTCACCGATGAGATAAGAGAACTCGGGCCTTTAGATGTGAACGGTAGTTCAGTCGGAGGTGAAGATGATGAGTGAAAAGAAGAAGATAGGATTCTACTGGACTGGCGCTTGCGGAGGCTGTCAGGTCAGCGTTTTGGATATAGACGAGATGCTGTTCGACGTTTTGGATCAGGCAGAGATCGTGTTCTGGCCCGTTGCTATGGATATAAAATATGATGATGTCGAGGGATTCGATGAAGATGAAATAGATATGATGTTCATAAACGGTTCGATAAGGCTTGAAGAGAATAAAGAGATGGCTGAGATATTGAGAGAGAAGGCCAAAGAAGTTGTCGCTTATGGTTCCTGTTCAGTAAATGGAGGTATCTTTGGTCTTGGTAATCTGAGCAGTAAAGAAGAACTCCTTGAAGAAGCTTCAACTACTAAGACCACCGATGAAGGTCCTTTACCCAGTCGGTCGACTGAGGTGGAAGAAGGAAATCTAGGACTGTCAGAACTGTTAGAACATATCGTCCCATTGGAAGAGATAATCGATGTGGATTATTATCTGCCAGGCTGCCCACCTCTGCCGAATCAATTGGAGGAGGCCTTTCCCGCCCTTTTGGACGACGAGACTGAAGTTGGCAAATACGATCTTGTATCGGATAAGAGTGTCTGTGACGTCTGTCCGATGGATAGGGAAGAGAAAAAGATAGAAGGTCTGAAACCGATACAAGAAGTCGAGTTGGATACTGAGGAATGTATTTTGGATCAAGGAGTGCTGTGTATGGGACCCGCAACAGCAGGTATGTGCGATGGTGTTTGCCCCGATGTTGGACATCCATGTGTGGGATGCAATGGTCCTGTCAAAGATGTGAAAGATCAAGGCAGTAGGATGTCTTCAGCACTTGCTTCAGTGATAGGTATTGAGGGCGAAGAGAGAAAGACAGAAGAGGATGTAATAGAAGCTATGAAAACCGTAAGAGATCCGACGGGTTCTTTTTATATGTTCAGTTTACCGAGCAGTATCATGCAGTTCAGAAGAGGTGATCTTGATGAGTGATGATAATAAGATTTCGATAGATCCGATAACCAGATTGGAAGGCCATGGTAAGATAGAGATATTTTTGGATGAAGATGAAAATGTAAAGAACGCATATCTTCAGGTTCCAGAATATAAGGGATTTGAAAAATTCTGTGAAGGTAGAAAGGCCGAAGACATGCCGAATATAACTAACAGGGTCTGTGGGGTCTGTCCAGAGGCTCATCATCTGGCCGCATCTAAAGCTTTAGATGAAGCTTATGACGTGGAACCCCCTGAGCCCGCTAAAAAGCTGAGAGAACTATTCTATAATGCCTATATCTATGCTGATCACATACTGCATTTTTATTATTTGGCGAGTCCTGACTTTTTGGTGGGAGTCGATGCCCCTAAAGATGCCAGGAATATCCTCGGTGTCATAGAGGAAGTCGGTGAGGAAATAGGAAAAAAGGTGATAAAACAGAGAGGAAAAGGTCAGAAGATAGTCAGGATGTTAGGTGGGAAGTCGGTGCATCCAGCTTTCGGTGTTCCTGGAGGCGTCACAAAATCACTCAGCAGCGAGGAGAGAGAGGAACTGATGGAATTATCGAGCGATATGGTCGATTTTGCCGAATTCACTTTGGATCTTTTCAAAGAGGAAATACTATCGGAGTATGAGGAAGAGATCAAAGAAGAAAGACTGAATACTTACAGCATGGGTCTGACCGAAGACGGAAAGTTGAGTCATACCGGCGGTCATGTAAATATCGTCGATCCTGAAGGTGAAGAATTCGATTCATTCTCTGGAGCGGATTATACCGATGTCATCAGAGAGCACAAAGAATCTTACAGTTACATGAAGTTCCCTTATCTGAAAGAGATCGGTTGGAAGGGCTTCGAAGAAGGTAAAGACTCCGGAATATATCGTGTAGGTACTTTAGGCAGGATAAACGCAGCTGAAGGTATGAAGACAGAACGCGCCCAAGAAGAATACGAAGAGATGTTCGATGCCTTGGGCCATCCAGTACATTCTACACTAGCTTATCACTGGGCTAGAGTCATAGAGATAATGCAGGCTGCCGAGATGATAGAGGGACTGGTTCACGACGAAGATATAGAGAGCGATGATATAAGGAACGAACCCGGTGAGCCCGGAAACGGTGTCGGTATCGTAGAAGCCGCAAGAGGGACTCTCATACATGACTATGAACTCACTGATGATGGATTAGTCGAGAATGCGAACCTGATTGTCGCTACTAATCACAACGCTTCGGTGATCTCGATGAGTGTGAGGGATGCCGCAAAGAAGCACATCGACGGCGGGGATATCCAGGAAGGTATGTTGAACAGTGTTGAAAGGTCTTTTAGAGCCTATGACCCATGTCTCGCCTGCGCTACTCATTCGGCTATGGGTGAAACCCCGCTCAAAGTGAATATATATGATTCGAAGGGCCGGAAATATAAAGAGGCTAGTCAGGGTTTAGGTGATAGCGAATGAAGCTAAAAAAATTGAGAGGCGATATAGACTTCATGGAGAAGGTTGAGGAACTTTCTGATGAATCTTTGAACAGTTGTATACAATGTGGGACTTGTTCTGCAGGATGTCCTTTTGTAGAAGATATGGAGATACTTCCGGAGCGGGTATTCAAACATATCACGCTTGGAAATATAGATGAGGTTTTGGAACACAATACTATGTGGATCTGCGCCGCTTGTTACACCTGCAGTGTCAGATGTCCAAGAGATATAGACATCGCTAAGATAATGGAGGCTGTAAGACAGATCGTATTGAGAGCCGATATAGATATGGTCGACGTTGACGAAGTCGATAACATCGAGGAACTGCCTCAACTAGCCGTTGTAGGCTGTTTCAGGAAGGAAACGGGGTGATATCATGGAAGAAGGTTATCTTTACTATCCCGGATGTACGCTTAAAGCAAAGGGAAGTGACTATGAGAGTAGCGCGATGAAAGTGATGGAGAAACTGGGAAAACCACTGATCGAGATGGAAGATTGGTACTGCTGTGGAGCAGTGCAGTCTTTAGCTGAAGACGATATAATGCATCAGATAGCTCCTATCAGAACGATGTGCTGTGCTCAGGAAGAGGGCGAGGAAGAATTGATCACGCTGTGTGATATGTGCTACAACGTGTTAAGACAGGCCAACGACAGGATGAAGGAGAAAGAAGACGATCTGGAAACGATGAATGAGTTTTTAGATGAAGATCCAGATTATGAAGCGGGCGTTGAAATCTATCACCTGTTCCATATCTTGGAAGATATGAAAAGTGAGATCGAAGAGGCTGTAGAGAATCCCCTTGATGGTTTAGTGGTAGCTCCTTATTATGGATGTATGCTTTTGAGGCCTGACAATGTAGCTGTCGACGAGACAGAGGATCCCGAGATGATGGAAAACTTTCTTGAATTATTAGGGGTTGAAGTTCTCGATAATCCAAAACGTACCGAATGCTGCGGTTCATACCATACGGTGAACCGTTCGGATATCGTTGAGAAAAGAGTCGAGGACATCGTTTCCTACGCAGCGGGAGAGGGGGCTGAGGCGATAGTTCTCTCATGTCCTCTCTGCCAGTTCAATCTAGATTTTCACCAGAGAGCGACAGAATTCGAGATACCTATCTTTTATATCACCGAGCTGATGGCACTAGCTTTTGGCTTGGATATCGAGATGAAGAACCATAAGATAGACCCGAGAACTTTACTTAAAGAAAAAGGAATATTGGAGTGAGATGATATGACACCAGATGAAGATGAAAAAAATGAAGAAGTGGAAATGGTCGAAATATTTGTGATGGGTAAACGGTACAAAGTACCCAAAGGACTGACGATAATGACCGCACTTGAGTATGCTGGTTATAAGTTCACTAGAGGTTGTGGATGTCGAGGAGGTTTCTGCGGTGCTTGCTCTACTGTTTTTCGAACTAAAGACGAATACAAGCTGAGGATGGATTTGGCCTGTCAAACGGCCGTTGAGGACGGTATGTTCCTGGTTCAGCTGCCCTTCATGCCAGCGGTTAGAGAAGACTACGATATCGATGAAGTGGATCCAGAAGAACGAGAGAACGTGCTATTGGATTACTATCCAGAAATTGCAAGATGCGTTTCGTGCAACACCTGCACAAAGGCCTGTCCTCAGGACATCGAAGTGATGGATTACGTACAGGCTGCATTGAGAGGGGATGTAGAAAGGACCGCCGAACTATCATTCGATTGTATACACTGTGGGCTGTGTTCGATCCGCTGTCCCGCAGATATAAAACATTATCATATGGCTCAGATGGCCAGGAGAATTCACGCTAAATACAACCAACCAGAAAGCGACGAATTGGACAAGAGGGTCGAGGAGATAAAGGAAGGAAAGTACGATGATGAGATGGAGAAATTGGTAAACATGGAAGAAGAAGCGCTCAAGAAACGCTATGATGAAAGAGATATCAAGGAGGAGGGATAAAGATGTCTGAAGGTTATCCAGATTATATGGAAAAAAGTATCAAAAAAGTTGAAGAAACTAGAGCCGAGAGGATAGATAAGACACCAGAAAGGATGGATCCCGACGAAGCAGACGAGGTCCTGAACAATTTCCATCCCGATTATAGAGAAGAGGGAAAAAAGGAGATCGAGATAGGCCCGAGTAAAGGCAGAAAAGCTCCCACTGAAGTCACTGAGATGTTGGAAGCGCACAGCTTGATCGACCCCTCAGAGATAGATCTCAGCCAGATCGATTATGACGTAGATGTCTTGATAATCGGTGGCGGAGGTGCTGGAACAGTATCTGCTCTATGGGCAGTTGAAGAAGGGATCGATCCTGAAGACATATTGATCGCTACTAAGTTGAGGCACGGCGATTCAAACAGCATGATGGCTCAAGGTGGTATTCAGGTCGCTGATAGAGAAGATGACTCACCGATAAGGCATTATTTAGACGCGATCGGTGGAGGACACTTCACCAACGAGCAGTCATTGGTAAAAGCTCTTACGATGGACGCTCCAAAGATACTTGACTGGCACGAAGAGCTGGGGATGATGTATGATCGTGAAGATGATGGTAACTTTTCAGAACTCCCTGGAGGAGGGACTTCCCGATATAGATTACATTCCGCTGGTGATTACACAGGTATGGAACTGATGAGAGTCCTGAGAGACGAGGCTAGAAACATCGGCGTCCCTGTTCAAGAATTTACTCCTGCCGTCGAGTTATTGAAGGACGATAAAGGCCAGGTAGCAGGCGCTCTGTTGATGAACCTTGAGACAAATGAATATTACGTAGCCAGAGCCAAATCGACCATAATGGCGACCGGCGGTTTCGGCAGACTCCACATACAGTCATATCCCACCACCAATCACTATGGGGCGACGGCAGACGGTCTAGTGATGGGTTACAGGGCTGGAGTCCCCATAAGAGACATGGACAGCGTCCAGTACCATCCTACTGGGGCTGCACATCCGGATCAGATCGTTGGTCTGTTGGTAACGGAGAAAGTGCGTAGTCTAGGTGCTCAGCCGGTCAACAAGGATGGAGAATTATTCGTTAATCCATTAGAACCGAGAGATATCGAAGCTGCTTCATTGATCCGAGAATGCCATGGTAGAGACAAAGGTGTGAAGACACCCACGGGGATAAAAGGAGTCTGGCTAGATTCACCGCTGATAGAAGAGAAGAAGGGTGAAGGTACCATAGAAGAAAACCTTCCAGCCATGGTCCGCTTGTATGAAAGGTTCGGCATAGATATGACAGAAAAACCGATCTTGGTCTTCCCGACGCTCCATTATCAGAACGGCGGACTAGAGATCAGTGCCGACGGTTCGACAGCCGTACCCGGACTCTTCGCTGGTGGTGAAGTAGAAGGTGGTGTCCACGGTAAAAATAGATTGATGGGCAATTCTCTTCTAGATTACAATGTCTTCGGTAGGAGAGCGGGGATAAACGCCGCTAACCATGCAAAGAAGACATCGGTCGGAGAGTTAACATTAGATCATATAACGAAATATGAAGATCAGTTGAGCGAAGCAGGCATCGAAACTGACAGAAAATCGCCGATGCTCTTGCCGGAATATAGAGGAGACAATGTGTTAGAACGTCATCTTGACGTAGAAGTAACATTGTAGAAGGTGTAAGAAAGATGATAGAATTGAACGAGGATTACTGCAAAGGATGTAACCTGTGCATCGAATATTGTCCGAGAGATGCGCTAGAGCCGGCAGAAGAGCTGAACGAGAAAGGTATACATCCTCCAGTAGAGGTCGAAGATCGCTGCAACGATTGTCGATTATGCGAATTGATATGCCCTGATTTCGCGATCACTATAGTCGAAGAAGAGGAGTAATAAAGATGAAAGAAGAAGAGTTAGAATTGGCTAAAAAGGCCATCGGAGATAAGTCTCAATTCATCCACGGAGATACTGCGGTCGCTTACGGAGCTTTGCTCGCTGGCTGCAGATTTTTCGGTGGTTATCCGATAACACCCGCGTCTGAGATAGCGGAAAAGATGTCAGATCTATTGCCAAAAGTCGGTGGAAAGTACATCCAGATGGAAGACGAGCTAGGCAGTATCGCTTCGGTCATCGGTTCTTCATGGGCTGGAGCTAAAGCTATGACAGCTACTTCAGGTCCTGGATTATCTTTGATGCAGGAAAACATCGGTTTTGCTCATATGAGCGAAACGCCTCTTGTCCTTGCCGATGTTCAGAGGTCTGGTCCTTCCACTGGTCAACCTACACTGGGTGCTCAAGGAGATATAATGCAGACCAGATACGGCAGCCATGGTGATTTTGCTGCTATAACACTCTCCCCTAACAACATCCAAGAGACTTTAGATTATACTATAAGAGCTTTCAATCTAGCGGAAGAATACAGAACTCCCGTATTCTTGATGTTGAGCGCCGATCTAGGCCACATGAGAGAGATGGTCGAGATCCCTGATGAAGTTGAAACATTCGAAAGAAAGCAGCCAAAGGTCGATCCAGAAGATTACGTCCCATTCGGTAAAGGAGAATATGGTAAGGAAAAAGTTCCAGAATTCGGCGTTTTCGGCGACGGTTACCACACTTACGTCACGGGTCTGACTCACGATGAGCAGGGATTTCCTGCGACGGATGATCAGGAAGACCACGATAGACTGATAAGGAGACAGGTAGAGAAGATACTCGATGATAGAGAGGAATTGACGGACGTTGAGAAAAGAAAATTAGACGATGCCGACGTAGCTATTTTATCGTATGGAATAACCAGTAGAAGTGCGATGGGCGCCTTGAAAAAAGGAAGAGAACAGGGTAAAAAATTGGGTTATCTCCGTTTAAAGACGCTGTGGCCCTTCCCGATCCAGGAGATAAAAGATTTGTCCGAGACTGTCGACAAGATAATCGTAGCAGAGTTGAACCTCGGTCAGATATATCATAAAGTGGTGGAACATGCTGACTGCGAAGTCGCTTTAGCTGACAAGATAGGCGGGGAAGTTCACTCGCCTGACGAGATACTAGCGGAGGTGTGAATATGAGTGAGGAACAGAAAGAAAGGAAAGTAGAGATGATAAGTGCTGCGGAGATCCGTGACAAATATCTTAGAGACGACATGATGCCGCATATATTCTGTACCGGCTGCGGTATAGGTAACGTTTTAGATTATACCTTATGGGCGATGGAGAAAGAAGGACTGGATATGGATAATACGGTTTTCTTATCCGGTATAGGCTGTTCTTCCAGGTTGCCCGGTTATATCGATGTAGATTCACTCCATACTACCCATGGGAGAGCTTTAGCATTCGCTAGCGGTGTGAAGGTCACGAATCCAGATCTGAACGTGGTCGTATTCACCGGTGACGGCGACTGTATGGGCATCGGAGGAAATCATTTTATCCACGCCTGCAGGAGGAATATAGATATGACAGTGATAGCTGTAAACAATTACATCTACGGTATGACCGGTGGCCAGGTCGCACCGACAACTCCTGAAGGTGACTACGCAACTACGGCCCCTCATGGAAATATAGAACCATCCTTCAATATGAGCGAGATGGCGATATCAGCTGGAGCCACTTATGTAGCGAGATGGGGCGTTAAAAAACCGACTCAACCTATCAATTCGATCCAAGAGGCGCTGCAGAATAAGGGGATGAGTTTTGTAGAGATGATGTCTCCCTGTACGACCGCATATTCTCGTCAAAATAGGATGGGCGCGATAGAGGAGTTCTGGGATTGGTACGAGGAGAAAACGATGCTTGCCGAAGAATACGAGAGGATAGAACGATACGGAAGTGAAGATGAGAAAGAAGAACTCGAAGAAAAGATCAAAGTAGGCGTTCTACACCAAGAGGAAAAAGAATCACTGAGTGAACGTATTCAAGAACTCATCGAGGAGGTGCACATATGAGGAAAGACATACGGTTGTGCGGTAAAGGCGGCCAGGGGATCATGTTGTCCGGATTCATCCTGGGAAAGGCCGCGAGTGTTTACTATGATTACAACGCGGTGCAGATGCAGAGTTATGGCCCTGAAGCTCGTGGTGGTGCCGCCCGTTCTGAAGTCGTGATATCAGACGAGGAGATAGGTTATTGTGGTCTGTATCAGGCGGATTACATGATGGTCATGTCGCAGGAAGCTTATGACAAATACAACGATGATCTAGCTGAAGACGCGGTCTTGGTCGTCGATCCTGGTCTGGTGAAGGAAGTCCATCATGATTATATCGGTATACCCGCGACTGAGATAGCTGAAAACGTTGGTGCAAAGATCGTAGCGAACATCGTGATGCTCGGAGCCTTCAACGAGCTCGGAGATCTAGTGCCTAGAGATTCGTTGGAAACTTCTGTTGAGAACAGCGTACCTAGCAAGTTCAAGGAGATGAATATCAGGGCTTTGAACCGCGGTATTGAAGAAGCTGAGCAAAAGGCATAGACCCTTCTTTACTTTTTTCTATTTTTTAATATTTATTACCATTTTAGTCTGACAAACAGAGTCGATTCTTTTTAAGTTTATTTTATGGAGTAATTGTTACTTTTACTTCTTTGACAAATTCATCTTTTTGCAATTTATTTTAAAAAATTTTTCCAAAATATCTATATATTTTATCTTATTACCGTTGGTTGAGGTTGGAAAAAAGATGTTGGAAAAAAGCGGAATCAAAAGAAAAATAGCGATCTTCGCAACTTTTGCGGTAGTGCTGCTAATAGGCATGGCGTTCGTGCCTGCAGCTGAAGGACGACCAGATGAAAGAGAACCTTTACCTGAACCAAAACCAGGTGAAGATGTTTACGATCCGACCTGTGAAGATGTTTTAGAGAAAATAGATGAGGCTGAAGGAGTAGAAAGGATCGAGCTTTCTGAGGAAACCCAACGAAAAATGAAAGCCGCCCATGAAATAGAATTAGGTCCAAGAGGTCTCTATCTACCTGAGGAGAAAGCAAGAGAAATAGGGATGTCATCTGAGGAAAAAGAAGAATTTAACGAGGAGCTTGCAGTGCTAAATCGGTATACTAAAGAGGGGTATATAACATTTGAACGAAATGAACAGCAAATTAAACAACCCGAACAAGGAACTTTAGAAACTGAACAGGAAATAATGATCGAAGCAGAGGATAGAGAAGGACTCATGGAGGAACTTGGTCTCGATCTCGATGGAGCGAGTCTACATTGTGACGACGATTGCACGGATACATATTGGGATACCTCAACTAATGTGTGGGGAATTAGAAAAACACTAGCCCTAAATGAAGGGGACAATTCCGCAGTAGCCTATGCTATTACAGGTGCGTCTTCTGCCAGTCTTGTAGCATCAACAATAATAGCTAAGACAGGAATTGGAGCACCTGTCAGTGCAATTCTTGGCGTTGCTAGTGGTATACTAGGTTTGGGTGCTTTTACCATGGAGACACTCTGCGGTGGTTGCGGAGTAGAGTACAGGGTTGATCAGGCCTGGGCAGGCCCGCCAGTATTTTACGGTGTAACAAGAGAGTGTGATGATGGAGGCGGCTGGTGGCCGCCTTGGTAGCCAAAAAAGTAAAAATATCGAAAACATAGAAGGCAGAGGAGATATAATGGGGAATGAAAGAACAAGAAAAAACATATTTATCTTTTCTTTTTTCTCTATTTTAATGACAGCTTTTACTCTTATTCAGTTCATTAGATTAGAAGGTTTCTGGTCTGGCTTTTTTTTTATGGCATTTCTAGCTTTTTTTATGCTTTTCCTAGCAACCGTGGTGGTGATCAAATATAAGGGATCAGATAAGGTAATGGGAAAAGAAAGAACAAGAAAAACCAAATTTATCCATCTATCCATTAATATTCTTATGATGAGTCTTACTCTTTTTTGGTTCACTGATTCTGAAGGTTTCTCGGCTGGTTTTTATTTTACAGTGTTTCTGATTGCTTTGATTTTTCTCCCAATAACCGTGCTAGAGATCAAAACTGGGAAAACATATACTATTCCAAAACTGATTCAAAGATGAGAAGGATGCCTCACAAAAGATAGAATCATATAGAAGAGATATCTATTCATCTGAACAGAAAGCACTAGAGATAGGTTTTTTAGAAGGTTGACGAGATTGCTGGTAAAATTGGAACAAATCTTCTTATGGAATCGTAGCTTCTAATAATAATAGGTGTCAACTTCTGCCTTGCAGCAGATTGAATAGCCCATCGTGCCGTCTATATGAATACATGCGAATTATTGCGGAGTGGAATAAAGGTAGTATTAACCTTTGATTACTTGAAACCAAGCAGTAGAATGAAGTGGATAAATTAGTTCCACACGACGTCTTGGAGAAGGAGGTCGAAAATAGTGTTCCTTTTCGTTTTACAGGTTTGAATCTGAAAGCTCTGAACCGTGGTATTGAAGAAGCTGAAGAGAAGAAGTGATCAGACTGTAATGACAATAAAACTACAACAGCAGATCAAATCAACCGACCATCTTTCATCTATATCCCGGTTATTAGCGTTCTTCCTAATATCACTGAAAACGAATAGACGGTCATCGAGACCATCATAGTCCTTCCCAGCGCATATTTGAATTCGACTGCATCTAGAGAGTTCTCTATACCTTTTGTGAAGTAAGTTATCACAGTTCCCATAAATAGGATGTAGATGCCCAGAACTGCAGAAAAAGCGACCGGTGAGATAAGCTCTACACCGCCTATATCAATGAAAACGTCTTCCAACAAAAAGTACAGGGAAGAAATGACGCCCATCGTGAAAGGTGCAAATATCATCGCCGTCCCTTTCATCATCTCAACATTCTTTGAAAGCATGTTTTTCAATTCGGCGTCCATCTTCTGGAGATCTCTCTTATAATTAGCCATCTTCATGATCACCTTACCGGCCTCTTCCGGGTCCTTTTTAGATATCTGTAGCACCGTTTTCATCGTAGTTTTTATGGTTTTTGAGGGATTATTAGTCAATACACCTTTTTCACCGAATAGAGCATCTTCTACCGAGGTCCTGTTGACTAGAAGATTAGACGCCATCTCATCGAAAAGTTCGCCTATCTCTGTGGATCGAAGTGAATCAGATGTCTTGACTAACGCTTTCTCTAAGGAGGTCCCTTCGGCGATCCTGCTGCCCAGTTGGAAAAGTGCATCTGGAAAACCTTCTTCCATCTTTGAGATTCGAACCCTTTCTTTCTTCACATGGTAAGTGGTAGCTATACAGTAATACGCAATGGGGATCGTAGACATCATCAAGAGATGTACGGGCATCAAATAAATCAAAGCATCGTAAAATAAAGAGATCAAAAATGCGATAAAGATAAACGATATCAAAGAGATCAGCAAATGTATCTTCGTGTTATCGCTTCTGTTTATCTTGATCGGCCTTTGAGTTCCCGGTCTTTTTCCCAAGATATGATATGAATAAAGAAAAGCACCTAGCGGAAACGATATGTTCATCAACAATATCATGAAAGGTAAAGTTATTGGGCTGCTATGTTCTGCTGCGTTTCCAGTCATCATACCTATATCGAAACTTCCAAAGGCGGTCATGGGAAGCATAGCTCCAACGATGAGTGGCAATATGACACCTATAGCGAATAAAACAGTAGTAGGAGTTTGAAGAGATTTAGTAAAATCTTTGACCTCTTGCTTTGTCCCTTCGATCACAACTTCATTAGCTTTTTCTAAGGTTTTGTTGAATCCCTCTTCATCCTTTTCAAGCATGGCCGCTCTTATCGCGAAAAGAGCTCTCTTCAGATTTTCGTTCCATTCTCCCCATTCTACAGCGAAATCAAGAAAAGACTCTTCGAGTTTCATCTTTTCTCTCATGTATACTTTCCAGAGTATTCTCTTCAGGCCTATTGAGATGGGTTCAACCGAATTATCGGCTGCAAAGGTAAGTGCTCTGTGTAGTGAAGGGTTTATCCTCATCGACATGGTCATCAGGTTGATGGTCTCCGGTATCTCGCCTATACAGTCAGCTTTTAACCTTTTTTCTAGCAGTTCTGGATAATAAGCTGATGCGAGAACCACTGAAGCAGGTATCATAGTCATCGATGGGATACCGTAGATCAGGATCTGAAAAATAGAAAGTCCGACTGTCTGCATCATGACTACAAATAAGATGAGAGTCAATATGAAGCTCGAGATCCCTAAAAAAAGGGAAAAAGTCAGAATCTCCTCATATTCGAAATCCATACCGGTGAATTTCATAGTCCGTTCAAAACTGTCTTTCTTGTATCTCTCTTCGATTTCTTTCATCTTTTTCTCTTTTTTATCATATTTTTCTTTGAATTCATCATATTTTTTTGAATCTTCTCCATGGATCATCTCCACTTGTTTGAGTTCTTCTTCAATCTTTCTCAATTCTTCTTTTTTATCAAGGAGATCATCCTTCATCTTCTCTCTTTTACTATCGATCTCTTCCTGGTCGGGACCTATCCTCTCGTTGACCCAACTACATGATCTCTCGTAGAGATCAGACATACTTGACCCTCTTCTTGAACCATGCGTTCCATTCACTTTCTATTTTTGAATATCTTTTCTCGCTTCCGTACTTTGAGATCAGGGTCCAAAACTTGCTGTTACATTTCGCCACCCACTCGGGCCCTAAAATTTTTTCTTTTCCTGTTTCCTCTGATATCTTCACCATCTTTTCTCTCATCTTCCCTCTCATCTTGATATTTTCAACTGCCTCACTGTAAGAAAGGTCCCACGATCTAGCTATATCTCCTATTTTCATTGAATCTCTTTTAAGATGATCAGTAGCCTCGAGTTCACCTTGGAGAGACATGAGTTCCGTGAAAACACCTTCGGAATATTCTGATATCTGCGTCACTTTTCTTTCCTGTTTTTGAGCACCACCAGGCCTTACTATACCGGCGATGATCACTATGTCCGTAGCTGAAAAGCTTTGTTTTGAGATACCGATATCATGAACCACTCTCTCGTAGATGCCTTCTGAATCATTTCCGTGGATGGTACCCATTACTGCGCTTCCCGATGTCCCTGCACGCATCGCTTCGTAGAGCGTTTTTGCTTCTTCCCCTCTGACTTCCCCCATTACTATGGCAGATTCTCCAAGTCTCAATGCTACATTCAATACTTCATCTGCCTGCATACCGCTCTTATAAGTTCCAGAACCTATCATAGTGCTCTGGACATTGTAGCCGACCGACTGCATCTCTGAAGTCGGAAGTTCACTGGTATCTTCTATGGTCAATATCCTTTGGGAGCGGGGAAATTCCATCATCATCGCACCCAGCAGAGTAGTTTTTCCCGCACCTCTACTCCCTCCAACCAGGATAGTACTTCTACCGTCTATCAAAAAAGAGATCAAACCAGCGGATAAAGGTGTTAAACTGCCCACTTTTATCAGTCTTGGTAGAGTCCAGGGTACTTGACTCCTTCTTCGCAGAGCCAATGCTGTACCTCCTGGACTGAGTGGTTCGCCTATCGCCGTCACTCTAGTGTCGAATTCAGACAGATCCGTTTCCAGCACGGGGAAAGCCTCTGAAAAAGGTCTCCCGCTCTCTATCCTGAAGCGTGAAAGGAGGCTGTCCATATCTTTGGATGTAAGATTGATGTTGGTCCTGCATTTCTGCCTGATATCCTTTTGGCCTTTGATCTCAACGTATACTTCGTTCCTTTCTACAGGAGCGTCTATGTAAATATCTTCTACTCTCTTATCCGATAGAACTGTTTCGAGCACCCCGTAACCGGCGGTATATTTAGCCAGTATTTGAGATAGTCTTTTTATCTGGTCTAGTTCTTCTTCCCTTGAATCTCCCAGATCTAGCTCCCTTGATTCTAGACTTTTTCTTATTAGTTCCATACCTCTTTTTTCGACGTACTTTTTCACCTTCTTTTGATCACTCAAGTCCGAATCTGTTGAGAAGCTTTCGATGATAGACTCTTCAATCTCAGAGATGAAGCGTGCTCTCTCTTCATCTATCTCATATTCTTTAGGAAATATGTAGTACAGATCTTCTGTCTCATCGTTCAACCTGAAAAGCTTTACTTCTGTATTTTTGATCTCGTATTCATCCACTAATTCGGCGTGTACAGGAGGATCGGGCTTTAGCCAAGTATGAGAAAAACTAGGTCTTATGTGCTCCGCCTTTTTTATTATCCTTCTCAATCCTTCGACCATCCTACTGCTGTCTGTATCAGCTATCCTTTCGAATGATTCATCAGTCACCAAATTCGATCACCCTTTCACACTGAAGCCCTCTGTCATGACAGAAGCTCTTAGATCTAGAGCTTTCTCTGCCAAGATATTCATTTCTTGATCTATATCGTCCTCGCAATGACTACATCGATCCGATCCTTCTAGAGTATCTTTTAGTTTAGGAAGTTCTTCAAACAATATCCCTGGGTCCGATATGAATTTCTTTCTCAGATCAGAATATACTCGTGAAGGGAAGATCTCGCATCCGTCACAGTCTTCCCCGTTAGTGGCTCTGGTAGAAAAGCTTTCGATCTCTTCTATTATCTCTCTCATCTGAACAAGTATGTCCACCTGTTCGGCACTCAGTCGTACAGCCCTATAATCCGAGATCACGATAGATCCTATCTCGTATTTACCCTCCATAGCCAGTAATATCCCGGGTAAACAATCTATCGGATCGAAATCGTCATCACATCTCTCACATCGTACCGTTAGTCTCTCCTCTCCGCAGACATCGCTGGTTTCGTGTTCGCATGGCATCTTCTCTGGATATTCCATCATCTCACTCTAAAAGACCCAAAAATTAACTGTATAAATAACTATTGCAAAACTTTTTTAAAACCATAACAAGGATCTATTTTTCTAGCGGTTCCGCTTCGATACCGAGTTCTTCTCTTATTATCTCCGCAAATTCTTCTGAGCTGCCGTGGACGGTATAGACCTTTTCAGGACCGCATTCTTTCACGAAATTCAATAGATCGTCGAAACCGGCGTGATCGGAAAATGGGAACTGTGCATCTATCTCCATCGAATTGTAGTAAGGGTAAAAAGCACACCAACCAGAAAGGTAAGCGGCACTCCCACCTTGGTTTTTGGCTCTTCTTATCACGTTTCCTGGTTTCTTTCTCAGTTCTCCAGGTGGCACCACCGCGGTGTAATTCCCAGTGGGCTTGTCCCAGATATCGAACTCGAGCCCCTGGTCATAGGCATTGTATACCTCTGATATATCGGCTATCTTTTCTGTAGTATAAGGTGTTTCACCGATCTCGTTAAGAAGAGCGATGAGTTCTTGTGCCTTGCCGAACTGGTAGGCGCCGAAGATGACGGGTCCTTCCTCGAGTTGATGTTCAGTCCAAGCGATCAAGTCCTGGGTGACTTCTTCTTTTGGAGGAAGTTTGTACTTCTTTTCACCGTAGGTGGATTCTATTATAAGGGTGTTGCAGTCATACGAAGCGGCTCTCTTGCATGTTTTTCCTCCTCTTGGATTGAAGTCTCCTGTGTAAAGAACGTCTTCGACTTTGACCATGGCTGAACCGAACACATGGCCCGCGGGATATAATGTGACCTCAAAGCTGCTGATATCATTTGGGAATCCGTAAAGGATCTCTTTTCCTCTCTTTTCACCTTTCCTTTTCTCCAATATGTCCAGAGTTGGTGGTGTCATGTAGGAATCCTTGACAAGGTGATCCAGGTGGCCGTGGGTGACTATGCCGTTTTCTACCTGTCTGGTCGGATCTAGGATCACACTGTTACCGTTGTTCTTTATCGTTATCCCGTTCTGGTGTTTTATCTCCATCTCTTTTTTCCTCCGGTTTGTATTCGAAGCTGTATCTCGTAGGTATCCTTCTTTTGAGAGTCGTCCAATACGGACATTCTTGGCATCTATACCCCAAAGTTACGGAACCGCCTAAGATGGTCTCGTTCTTGGTCTTCTCGAGTTTGTTGCCGCATACTGGAAATCTTCCCTTGAGTGTGTCCTTTCTCTCGCCCTTCCTG
>JAFDTP010000072.1 GCA_019594195.1 Thermoplasmata archaeon | reverse complement strand
GGGTAGGAGTCTATGGTCCGCTTATCTATGCCGACAGCTATCAAAACGGGAGGTGATGTAAATCTTTCAGGAGGATCAGATAGACCGAGCCCCTCAGCATAGATCTCACCTATCTTTTCTTTGGTTTGATCATCTTTTATCACGATCAATTCCCAGGGTTGTTTGTTCCCACCAGAAGGAGCCCATCTCCCGGCTTCGATGATCTTTTCAAGATCATCCTCATCTATCTCTTTACTCTTGAATTTTCGTGCAGTCCATCTTTCTTTCATCAATCCTATGAGTTCGTCTTCTTCCATCCTTTTCCTCCTTTCTACCATGATAAAGGCGAGCACATTTAAATAGATTATCTAAAGGACGAACATCTGTAAAGTGAACATCAGAGCGGCTGTACCGACACCGACCAAAACCATCTTCAAGGCATAGAAAGGAATAGATTCTTTGGCTATCCGTCCGAGATATCCTCCGAGAAAAGCCAATAAAACCCCGGAAACGACCATCGATGAATAATAAGCCTCGTTGAGCATCGGAACGATATCGAGCGCTGCGAGGAAGAAGGGTACAGTTCCCAAAATGGCGAACATGAAGGAGGAAAATCCGTTCAAGAGTGATATGATCAGCGACTCTGTTTTGATGTTTTTCTCCTGTATAGAGCCCTCCATATCTGTCAGCATCTTCGCCCTCAACTCTTTGAAACCTCGAATACGTTGAGAGGTCTCGGTTATGTATGCGCCTGAAACACCTGAAGCTAATAATCCAACAGCGGTTCCGACACATGCAGAGATAACGACTCTCGGGTCAGCGACTCGAGCCGAAAAAGAACCGACTGTTATACCTAGGACTGTTAGAACGCCGTCGAAACCGTTCAATACGATGTATCTTTGGGCGATGTTCTCTCCACTCTTTTCGAAGAGTAATTTTTCCTTCAATTTTTCTAACATCTTTCAGTTCACCATGGTATCTCTCTACACCTTTTCTTCGGCCTTCACACCGTCAACAGAGTGTATCGAAGCGCCCAACTCTCTGACCTTTTTCTTCACCTCTTCGAATCCGATATCCTCGCCTGAAATGATGATCTGGACAGTCTCTACTTCTTTATCCACTTCTTCTACAGAACTTTCTATATGAGTAACGGATCCCAGGCTGCAGATCTCCTTCGTAAATTCTATGATCTCAGGTTCATGAGGTTTCAGTATATCTAACACAAGTTCTTTTATCATGGCCATTTTTATCACACGACCTCCGATTCAACGGCATTAAAATACCGTTTCTTGATCGTGATAACTCACAAGTTTAATATATCCTTTTTGGCATATACATCTGGTAGACAATTTGCAGCGACTTATAGAGATGATAATACCCGCTGAAAGGTGGGAAAAGGCGAAAGAGCTTTTGGAAGAAGATGATAAGGTCTTCGAGTTCTGGCATGAGGAGATCGCGGAAGAGAAGATAGTAGTAAAGTTATTGGTCGATGCGGAAAAAAGTCAGACCGTTATAGATAAACTCAATGATAATTTTGGCAAGCATGATACTTTTAGACTACTTCTCTTTCACGTAGAGGCATCATTACCTGTTGAGAAAGAGGAAGAGAAAGAAGAAGACGAGGGTGAAGAGGAAGGAAAAGAGACCAGAGGGGTAAGCAGAGAGGAGATCTACGCTGAAGTGAAAGATCAGAGCGAAATCACCGGCGTTTACCTTCTCTTGACCGTTTTAGCTGCGATCGTAGCATCGATAGGAGTTCTGAGAGATGATGTAGCGGTGATAATAGGAGCCATGGTCATAGCGCCTATGTTAAGCCCCAATGTGGGTCTTTCTCTTGCGACTACATTAGCAGATTCAGATCTTGCCAGAAAGGCCTTCAAGACAGCTTCGGTGGGAATAATCTTATCTTTTCTAGTCTCGGTCACCCTGGGACTTTTATTGACAGTGGATCCACAGACTCCACAGATCGCAACGAGGACGGATATAGGCCTTCTTCAGGTCGTCCTAGCACTCGCGGCCGGGAGCGCTGGAGCATTAGCTTACACCAAAGCTCTTTCCTCCGCGGTTATAGGAGTGATGGTCTCCCTAGCTTTGGTCCCTGCTATAGCCACCTCCGGCCTATTGATAGGGTCTCGATATTTCACCATGGGATTTCAAGCCTTGGTCCTTTTCTTCATCAATCTTATATGTATCAATCTTTCAGGAGTATTGACATTCATAACCCAAGGGTTCGAACCGAGTTCTTGGTGGGAGGCAGATAAGGCGAGAAGGCTCACCAAGAAAGCTCTCATCGTGTGGTTCACACTGCTTGCGATACTCATAGCCGGTATAATATACACACAGTATTTCTAGACCACCGAAAATAATAAATCAGAAATTGTCTTCTCTTGAGGCGAGTTCGATGGAAGGAGAAAAGGATTATTATCATATGTCCGTTAAAGAAACTCTGGACGAATTAGAAACTTCTCCAGAGGGTCTATCCAAAGCTGAGGCAGAAGATAGGCTTGAAAAACATGGTAAAAATGAACTCACAGGTAAAGTTCAGACCCCGAAATTACTGCTTTTTTTATCTCAATTCAAAGAATTATTGGTAGTAGTTTTGATAGTCGCGGGTATCGTTTCATTATTTCTAGGTATCTATCAAGATGACCCTGGTAGTTTGAAAAGCGCTGCCGCTATGTTCATCATCGTAGTAATAAACGCTATCATCGGCTTTGTTCAGAAGTATAAGGCTGAACAGATCATAGAAAAGCTGAAGTCCCTCATCAAATCGCCGGCCCAGGTGAAACAAGCAGGGAAATGGAAAGAGATAGATCAAGCTGAACTCGTTCCCGGGGACATAATAAAAGTTGAAGAGGGAGATAAGATCCCCGCGGATATAAGGATAATCAAATCCTTCAATCTCAAAACAAACGATTTTTCTCTGACAGGGGAATCTATGCCCCAGGAGAAACACAGCAACGCTATAAAGGAAGAAGTTACGCTTGCAGATAGAACTAACATGGCATATGTTGGTACTACTGTGGCGACCGGAAACGCTACCGGCGTCGTAGTTTCTACCGGTATGGACACTGAGATGGGTAAGATAGCTGACATGACTGAGGAAACAGGAGCATTAAAATCACCTCTTCAAAGAGAACTCGACCTGCTCGCGAGACATCTTACTTCTATAGTCGTAGTGATAAGCGCTGCGCTATTTTTTGTAGCGATCTGGCAGGGACTTGGATTGACAGTCAGTCTGATATACGCAGTGGGGATCGCTGTTTCTGCTGTGCCTCAAGCGCTGCCAGCTCAGGTGACTGTAGCTCTATCCACTGGGAGCAATCGTCTAGCCAATAAGAATGCTGTTGTAAAAAACCTATCTTCCGTGGAAACATTAGGGTCTACTACCGTAATATGTACAGATAAAACTGGGACTCTAACAAAAAACGAGATGACCGTCAAGAAGATATGGTTCGACGAAGATGAGTACAATCTGACCGGACTAGGTTACAAACCAGAAGGTAGTATAGAGGACCAAGATGGAAACGAACTTTCACAGGAACAAATCAACGAATTAGAGATCTTCATGGATGCCGCGACTCTAGCTTCTTCCGCAGAGATACATGAACCCGACGATCAACACGACAACTGGTATTCGGTAGGTGATCCTACTGAAGCAGCCCTGGTCACTATGTCTACAAAACTAGGTACTCGCCATGAGAGGGAAGATGAAGAAAACCCTGAGATAATCGAATTCCCTTTCGACTCAGAAAGAAAAAGGATGAGCTCTGTGAGAGATATAGGTGAGGAGTACGAAGACAAAAAGATAGAAGAGGCCTTTGAGGGCGATACAGAAGGGATGAGAGTTCTTGCGATGAAAGGAGCGACCGACAGCGTTCTTTCCATAAGCAATCACATCTACAGAGATGGAGAAGTAAAAGAGTTAACGGAAGAAGATAAACAGAGGATAAGAAAGATCAATGAGAAGTACTCTGAAAAAGCATTGCGTGTACTCGCAATGGCCTACAGGCCTCTTGAGAAAAAAGGCGATGAATATACTGAGGAAGAGGTTGAGGAAGACGTTATATTTTTGGGTCTTGCAGGTATGATAGACCCTCCAAAGGAGGGTGTCGAGGAAGCTATAGAGAGTTGTCACGATGCTCATATCAAGACTTTCATCATGACCGGAGATCACGCTATAACAGCTAAGGCGGTGGGAGAGGAGATAGGTCTGATGAAGGGGGATGGGGAAACACCGGTGATCACTGGTCAAGAGATGAATGGTATGGATGATCTTGATCTCAAAGAGGTGATGGAAAAGCACGAGTCGATGATATTTTCTAGAGTCGATCCTGAGGATAAGCTGAGGATCGTCAAACTCCTCGAGCAAGAGGAAGAGATCGTAGCGGTAACTGGAGACGGTGTCAACGATGCTCCAGCTTTGAAGAGGGCCCACATCGGGGTAGCGATGGGAGAGAAAGGCACTGATGTCGCAAAAGAGGCTTCTGAATTGGTATTATTAGATGACAGTTTTCCTACACTAGTAGATGCTGTTCGAGAGGGGCGAACCATCTACAATAATCTCAAAAAGACCGTCCTAGCTTCCATGACAACTAATGGCGCTGAACTCACTACGGTACTCGCTGGTTTGGCGATGATAGGACTTCTAGGTCTGAGTGAATGGGCCATACCTATCTTGGTGATCCAGATATTAGCTATCGATCTTTTAGCGGAGATCATGCCTCTCACATTCCTCACTTATGATCCACCTTCAGAAGAGATGATGATATCTCCACCCAGGAGCCAGGATGAACACATATTGAATATATCTCGCTCATTAGAGGTCATATTTTTAGGTCTGTTGATAGGTGGTCTAGCCGCTGGAAATTTCTTACTTTACTTCTATAGACAGGACTTTTCCCTCCTATTCGAAGGTACACAGCCGATGGAATATGCTAAGGCAACAACCATCAGCTATCTAACACTAGTCTACTGCCAGTTCACAAACATAATGTCTAGAAGATACAAGTATGAATCTTTGTTCAGTAAAAATTTCTTTTCGAACAAGATAATATTGTACTCAATAATAGCCTCTATAGGTCTTGTATTCCTGGGAGTCTACGGACCCTACATAAGTGATTTTTTGGAATTTGCGAGTATAGGTACGATGGAATGGCTGCAGATATTAGGAGCTACTGCGATATTCCTGATAGTATTCGAGATGATCAAATCCCTCAAGAGATCTAGAAGATAGGTTGTTTACCTGCTCATACTATTCTTCTCTTATTAAACTTAAATCATCAATTATATAAAAGGTATGAATAAATTGGGTAAATCTTATAAATAATGACTTTAATAGATTATCTTTGCAGTAAAACACCGAAGACATCGATCAACAGATCACGATAAAAAAATGATAAACCTAAAAGAAGGGGGGAGGGCTCCGGGTATCGGGAGGCAGGTAGCAAAGCGGTCCTCCCGGTACCCGGATTTATAGTAAAAGAGCCGACTATTTACACCGAAAGAGGCTCTTTTACTAGTTGTGGATGTCGGCACGCTCGTTCAAAAAGTTCCGACTTCCACTATATTATATGATAACTTTTGTCTGAGTGACCAGATTTTCGTAGGAAGTAAAAAAATATAAAAAATTAAAAAAAACTAGACAGAGGAAATATTTTAATGCAGATGACCTACAGTACCTTAGCTTATAAGTGATATCTTATCAGATCCTCACCATTCGTAGGTCAACTGCCGACTGAACCCAGAAGGTCTACCTATCTTATTTCTTCAGGGTTATCTCCATCGAGGAGACATTTGTCGTTCCGCCTTCGTCATTTTCTATCTCTTCTGTGTCGGTAATGATGTCAGTTATCTCCGCTTCTTCTATGAAGCGATGTCTGGTTATCTCCGCAACATCTACCGCCTTGCTGATAGCTCTTCCACGAGCTTTTATCACTACTTCGTCGCTTCCGCTGTTGAACTGAGTCATAACAGCCTGCACGTAGTTCATCGTTTCCTTACTACCGACAAATATAGTATTCTCATCGTCCATGTTTATCGCCTCTTTTCTTTTATTGCGCATCGCTTTTATGAGAAAGGTGATATTAACTATTTTGGTTGCTTTTACTTAGGTTCCGGCATTTTTGTGTTTCTCTAACCAAAGATAATCATAGATTATGATCGCTATTATCATAGATATCCCGGCCCGGGTGAGTATTACCCTATATGCCTCTATATCTAACAATACTGTAAATATCCAAACTAGTGCCACACCAACGATGGCTACCTTCAAACCCTTCATGATTAGATCGACTTTATCACTAAGATCACTTTTCATAGACATCTTGATCTCCTGATCAGATCAGATTACCATAATATGAACCGATGAGTAGTACCGATGCAGCTGAAACAGTGATGAGTATATTATCGTCTATAGGCCCGAATTCATATCTCTCAACGAATGTAGCTACGAGAGCGGCGAAAACGCCCCATGTTGCCAATCCTTCAAAACCTGCAAAAAAGTAACCTATCGGAAGACTGACAGCCAACATGAACAGGTTCCCTACCGGATGTTTTGTTCGCTTTTTAAAGAATATATTCCTGGTGATCCCAGTCACGCCGTCCCCGAATGCCATCATGGCCGGAGGTATGATCGCGATCCAGGGGCTTCCCAAAAGATACCAAAGTAGAAAAACAATGAACCCCCACATGAAGCAAAATTTGACATCGTTCATATTTTCTTCTGTCTGAACCCAATAGAGGATATCGTCTCTATGATAAGGCAGATAAGTAAATATCGCGAGCAATAAACCTATTATCAAAGGAAATACGGGTGATCTAAAAACGAAAGGTACGAAAAGGGTGGCGATACCACCACCGAATATGTGAACTAGCTTCCTATCAAAATATATGGCGACATTTTTTTCTACACCTTTGACCCTCATCCAATGATACACTCGTTTGGTAGACAGCGTTACAGATATGGAATAAGTAACTAAGGCTATCACCCATGCTGTTTGGATAATATAGGAGATAATATCCATATGATCATTATTTTACAATCTGTATTTATCATTTTTTGAGGTCTTAAAAGAGTTAGATTGTAGATATATAGATCGTGATCTCTAGTCAAGGGAGCATATAGACCCCTCATTGCACAGCAACGAAAAATTATATAAACCAATTTTCTATCCTCAAGATAGGTAGAAATTATGTTAGGTTTAGACCATATCACTTTAGCGACGTTAGGGGCGATAGTAGCAGCGTTGATCGGCTTAGCTCTTGCGGGGTACTTCGCGAAGTTCATAACTAAGCAGGAACGTGGAACAGCCAAGATGAAAAAGCTGGCCGGCGAAGTGCAGAAAGGAGCAAAAACTTATCTTCATACTGAATACAAGTACATAGCGATCTTTGTTTTTGTAGTAGCTATCCTACTGGCTGTGAAAGATTTTATTGAAGGCGTTCCCCGTATGACATGGTTCCCCTTCATCATTGGTGCGTTACTTTCAGCTAGTGCCGGATATATAGGTATGATAACTGCAACCAATGCTAGTGCTCCAACAACTCAGGGAGCAAGAGATAATCTTAACAAAGCATTGACCATCGCCTTTAGAGGCGGTTCGGTAATGGGACTCGCCGTCGTATCATTAGGGATATTAGGTATGAGCACTGTTCTTTTATTGGTCAGAGAGATACTTAGCTTAGAACAAGCGATAGTATACATAGCGGGCTTCGGTTTCGGAGCTAGCGCGATCGCTCTCTTCGCAAGGGTCGGCGGAGGTATCTACACCAAAGCCGCAGACGTTGGAGCAGACCTTGCAGGAAAAGTCGAAGCCGAGATCCCTGAAGACGACCCGAGGAATCCCGGTGTTATCGCTGATAATGTAGGAGACAATGTCGGTGACGTCGCAGGTATGGGCGCTGACCTTTTTGAATCTTATACAAATACTATAATCGCTGCCCTAACTCTTGGATGGATGATCTACAGGGGTACAGAACTTCTTCCTCATACGCCTCTGAGCGGACTAGAAGATCAACTTCAAATATTTGCGATACCGTTCTTGATAGCTGGAGCGGGGATCATCGCGTCCATGATATCTATATTCTTCATCAGAGCGGAAGGAGAGGCCTCCCAAGAGACACTACTCAAGGCACTGAGAAAGGGCACCTGGGGTGCGGCAGCTTTGATCACCATATTCTCTTTTGTGATACTTTACTTCTTCGTACCTCCTGCTGAGTTTGATTACCT
>JAFDTP010000138.1 GCA_019594195.1 Thermoplasmata archaeon | reverse complement strand
TGTTTCTCTCTTCGTTGAGCTTGTCTCTTTCCTCTCGATAGAAGTTCGATTCTTGGTTCAATTCGTTCCTTTTTGAAACTAGACTTCTAAATTTCTCTTCTGCCTCACCGATTTTCTGTGGATCTAGCTCTTCGTTTTCAGCCATCGCCAATCAAATCAATGTAGCTAACTCTAAATAATAAGGTTTTCCCTGTTTTGCAACCTAAGAGGAAAAGTCCTTTTCGTCTTTAATCTTTAATCATCCTTTGTTTTACTTTTATTTTCGATTTAAAAAATTTCAGTAAGACTTTGAAAAGATTTATATAATTCAATAATGATTCCTATGGTAGGTGTGAATATATGAAAATTCAAAAAGGACATAAGTTATTGTCCTTGCTATTGATATTAGTGCTATCTGTAGGGACGATGGCTCTCTCTGGGTGTATAGAAGACGATGAAACAATAGTCGTGGGAACATCAGCCGATTTCCCGCCTTTTGAATATGTAGATGAAGAAACTGGGGATATAATCGGCTTTGATATCGATCTGATCAAGGCTGTTTTAGAGGATCAGGGATACGACGACGTTGAAGTCGTAGATCAAGACTTCGATACTCTTATACCTTCTCTCGAACGAGGAGAACTCGATGTCGTAGCTGCAGCGATGACGGTAACCGAAGCTAGACAGGAAAGAGTGGATTTCACAGATCCTTACTACCAAGCCGACCAATCCATCCTAGTGAGAGAAGGCGAAGAAGACGATATAAATAGTTTCGAGGACATGGAAGGAATGCGTGTAGGATCTCAATCGGGAACTACAGGAGAAGGTGTTGTTCAAGAACAACTGGTCGACACAGGTATCATAGCTAGCGGAGATCACGAGAGATATGATAGATACGATAGAGCTGTCTCTGATCTAAGAGATGAAAGGATAGATGCAGTCGTTATAGATAGTCCTGTTGCGGAGTCATTTAGAGCGGCACAACCTGTAGAGGTAGCTTTCACTTTTGAGACTGGGGAGGAATACGCTTTCGCGGTACAACAAGGTGAAGATGATTTCAGAGAAGAACTCAACCAAGGTATAGCAAATGTCCAAGATAGCGAGATATGGGATGAATTGATAGAGACTTACTTTGCAGGAGCGGAAGAAAACGACGATTAGACAAACAAAAAATCTCTTTACCTGAGTAAAGCAGGATCTTTAGTTCAGGCTTAAAAAGAGGTCCATCAATGCTGGCAGAAACACTGGCAAGGCTTTATAATATGCTCCCTTTGCTATGGGACGGACTACAGACTACTTTCTTATTAACACTAACTAGTTTAGTGGCGGCTACTATCGCCGGAGTAGTGATGGGTTTCCTTAGAGCCTATAATATCTTTCCCCTTTCTTATTTTGTGTATGTATATGAGAAAGTGCTCAGAGGTGTTCCACTTCTGGTTATTTTTCTAATATTATGGTTGGTACCTCCTGACTTTGGATTTCGGATAGATAGATTACATGCTGCTTTTTTAGGCTTAGCACTTAGGAGTGCAGCTTATCAGGCCCAGATTTTTAGAGGCGCTATAAACTCTATCCCTAGAGGCCAGGTAGAGGCGGCTAAATCTTTGGGGATGTCAAGAACGAAAGGTATTCAACATATAATCCTACCTCAAGTATTGAGATTATCTATACCTGGATGGTCCAATGAATTCACCATCGTACTGAAAGACACTTCGATAGCTTTAGCTATAGGTGTGACTGAGTTGATGAGAAGAGGAGATCAGTTAGCTGTTCTACATTCTGATATAGTTTTAGAGATATTCTTGTTGGTAGCTTTGATTTATTTTATAATAGTATTTACAGTCAATAAAATTTTGAGCTTTATCGAAGAGAAATTCCGAATGAAAGGATATGAAGTAGAGGTCGAAAGATGAAAGAAATTGGGTGGTATCTATGACTATGTTAGAGGTTAAAAATATTCACAAAGCGTTCGGTGAACTTCAGGTTTTGAGAGGAGTTTCTCTTGACCTTGATAAAGGTGAAACCAAAGTGCTTATCGGTCCCAGCGGAACTGGAAAAAGCACTCTCTTGAGATGTATAAACCAATTAACACCCCCTGATAAAGGAGAAGTGTGGTTGGACGGTGTAGAGATAACAGATAAGTCTGTAGATATCAACAAATACAGGCAGGAGATCGGTTTCGTATTTCAACATTTTAATCTTTTCAACCATCTCACAGCTCTTAAAAACGTGAGTATAGGTCTAGAGAAGGTAAAGGGAATAGAAAAGGAAGAGGCTAGAGAGAGAGCTTTGGAAGAACTGAAAAGAGTAGGTCTTTCGGATAAAGCCAATCAGTATCCAGCAGAGCTTTCTGGAGGACAAAAACAGAGGGTCGGTATCGCAAGGGCACTTGCTATGGATCCAAAGGTCATGTTGTTCGACGAACCCACCTCAGCGCTCGATCCAGAATTGATCGGAGAAGTTTTGGAAGTTATGAAAAGCCTAGCGGGAGAAATAAGCATGCTTGTGGTCACTCACGAGATGGGATTTGCAAGTAGTGTGGCAAATGAGATCATATTTTTAGAAAATGGAGTGGTTGTAGAAAAAGGATCTCCAAAGAAGTTTTTTGAGAATCCAGATAAGGATAGAACTAAACAATTCCTGAGTAAGATAGCTACTCTGTATGGGGATTCAGGTGATCGATAGATGAGCATGTGGGAATTCTTTGTTGAGATTATACCGGAACTCATGCGAGGGTTCTCCGTAACTTTAAGTCTCACTGCATTAGCACTTGTTATAGGTTTTATTTTCGGGATAATGCTAGCTTTAGGAAGGGCATATGGAAACTGGATCGTTCGCGGTGTGTGTATCGGTTATATAGAGGCTATCAGAGGGACTCCTATGCTCGTACAGGTATTCATCATCTATTTCGCGATTCCCGGTCCCTGGCCCCCTGCATATTGGGCCGCTGTTTTAGGTTTTTCGATAAACAGCTCAGCTTATCAGGCCGAGTATTTCAGAGGAGCATTTCAATCGATCGAATCCGGCCAGATGATAGCGGGAAGAACTATTGGGATGACAAGATTACAGGCTATAAGGAACATAGTACTTCCACAGGGATTGAGGATGGCTATACCGGCCTGGTCGAATGAAGTGATTTACTTGTTAAAATATACCTCTTTAGCTTATATCATCCTCGTACCTGAATTAACCAGGGTGGGTAGACTTATCGCAACTGAAACCGCTCGTTATATGGAGGTTTTCTTGATAATAGCTATCATATATCTGGTAGCTACTATAATCATGACCGATATAATCGATAGATTTGAAAGCAAAGTTAGGATACCGGGCTTAGGCGCTCAAGAAGCGGAAACTTCTCAGAGAAATGTTTGGTGAATAAGATCAAATTTTTTCGGTAAATGTTAATAAGCTATTCAGCATAAATTCCTTTTGTTATCATGCGGATCAAAATACCATATGCAGGCGAAGAAGTAGAAGTAGATGTTGACGATGATAAGATCAACGCTGTCCTTTATCCTTATGAAGTCGAGAAAAAAGATGAAAAGGAAGTCATCCTAGAAGCGCTGA
>JAFDTP010000149.1 GCA_019594195.1 Thermoplasmata archaeon | reverse complement strand
ATGGAACCTACTTTTCTTCCTTTGTACTCAGCACCGTGAGCCTGAGCGCAGTCCTCGATCAGGTACAGGTCATGTTCCTCCGCGATCTCAATAAATGCGTCCATATCTGCGGGCTGACCGAACAGGTGTACAGGCAAGATCGCCTCGGTATCTTCAGTTATCTTCTCTCTGACCTTTTCCGGATCAAGATTGAAAGTATCTTTCTTTATATCCGCAAATACCGGCTTAGCTCCTTGGAACATCACGCAGTTGGCGGAAGCTATGAAAGAGAAAGGCGAAGTTATGACTTCGTCTCCCTCTCCTATCCCTATCGCTTTCATCGCAACGTCTAACGCTGAAGTTCCGTTCGCCGTCGCCTTACCATGACCGACTCCAATATAATCCGCGAACTCTTTTTCAAAGTTCGCTACGACTTCTCCCTGTGCGAGCATTCCACTGTCTAGAACTTCTTTTATCCCTTCTAACTCTCCATTATCCAATTTCGGATTCGCAATATGTACCATATCTTACATCTCCTTCATTCTTTCTTCCTGTAGACCTCCCTACCGATCTCAACTTCGCCCCCGCATTCAGAACATTCGAAAAGGACCTTTTCTTTACCTTGATAAGCTATATCTTTTTCTCCGAGTTTTTCACCGCAGGAACAGACGAAACCTTTCACCACAGCTGGATTTCCATATACAAGCGTATGCTCGGGAACGTCCTTCGTCACTACAGCTCCTGCTCCTACCATCGAGTATTTACCCAACGTTATACCAGAAAGGATGGTAGCGTGCGCACCTATGGAAACGCCGTCTTCTACAAAGGTCTCCTCCACGTTCCATTCACCTTCAGCTCTGGGATAGACATCGTTGGTGAAAGTCATGTGAGGACCCAAGAACACGTTGTCTCCTACCTTAACGCCCTGATAGACCGAAACGCCGTTCTGTATCTTCACGTTGTTTCCGATCTCCACTCCCGTTCCAACGTAAACGTCCTTACCCAGATTGCAGTCGCTGCCTATCTTCGCACCTTCTCTCACGTGAGCTAGGTGCCAGATGTTGGTGCCTTCACCGATCTCCGTACCTTCCTCTACAAAAGCCGACTCGTGCTTGAAATATCCTTCAGACATTTTTTCCTGATCCTCCTTATGAACAGATTGGAACGTCAAACATGATGACCTCACCATACTCCCACGAGATCCCGACAGAAATAGAACTTGACCAGACTTATAACGATGCTATATACCACAACAGACCCCACTCTCATCCCGCCGATCCTATCCTCATCGCCTCAACGGCTCGGGCCAAAACGACGGCCAACGTTTCGTATCCTCTCTCCAGGGTCCAATTGTCAGTAATGATAATGATTTTTAAAATTTACTATGATTATCGAAAGTCAAATCAACACGAAATAAATGTACAATAATAATCCGATGATTATACCTGTCTCAAAGAGCACCACTAGAAGCAAAAAACCGATCATGTCACTGGCGGTCTCTCTATCAAAATCTTCTTCGACCTTCGAATGGGGCAAGTATTTCCTCCAACTACCTTCCTTCTCACTCATCCTTAAACCTCTACCGTTCTCCATCCGCCAACCGCATTTCATAATTATCATCTACGGTTGATCACATATCATTCAGAGATCTAATATCTCACTTTTGCCTACCCTAAAACCATTATCAACTACGGTTGATTTACCCCGCTTTATTATCAACAACGGTTGACAGTTCATATATCAACTACGGTGGATATCAACCGTAGTTCATAATCCAATCAACCGCGCATCATAATCGAAAACATTGTAATTTTTGATGAAATTCTCATAACTTTAGGGGAACGGAGGTGACGCGGAATGAATTCCCCTTACTCGCAGAAACAAGTTCTGCTCGAGGGCGGGCGGGTCGGATTTATATCTAAGGTTCAAAACCTTCACACCTTACACCCTCATAACTACAGACCCCACTCTCATCCCGCCGACTCTATCCTCATCGCCTCAGTAGCTCGGTCCAGGTCAGCAGTAACAACCAAAGATCAGGGTCACTCTCACTTTTTCTAATAATAAAACCAGTATTTAAACCTTGTAAAAATCAAGTAGAAAAAAACAACATTTTCATACCTCATTGGAGAACCAAGGTAGAAAGATCGAACTGAATCAATACCCCATTTAAAATGTAGTCAAATACATCATCGAACTTAGGAACCTCTTCCATCTGATGTCTATCGGAGTTCCCCACCTGTATCGATAGTCCAAACCTTTACTTTCTATTACACTTTTTCCTCAGGATTGATCCCTTCGTATCCTCCTTCTTCAAAAGCACCAAGCAATTCTTCGTCTGATGTAATTACAGTGATATTGTCATCTAATATCCTTTCTACTTCTCTAACGGTCTGATATTGGATAGAATCTAAAGTTTTGAGTGAATATTTTAGTACGTTTTCCATACTGTCATTAATAGTGTCTTCATCGGCAGGAACGATCGTAAAGTGTTCAATAATTTCATCGAAACATGTTTTAACGAGATCATAAAATTCACGTTCACTTATTATATTCCCTTTTTGTTTTCTTTTGAAAGCCGAGGTGATTTCAAGAAGACTTAAAGATGATATGAAGGCTTCATCCTCTTCCTTCACAATCTCCTCAAATATCTTATCCACATATTCAGTTCCTTTTTCCTCATGATATCTTTTAACAAGGGCTGAAGTATCAAAAAAATAGATCATCTTATTCCCTTTCTGATATAATATAATCGGACATGGAGCTATCGATCTTCGAAGATGTTGTCCGGATTTCTTCTATACTCTTCTTTTCGCCACCGTACTCTTCTATTTTTTGTAGCATCTTCATGATCTTATCTTTCTTTGCCTTATACATACCCATTGCGACCAACTCTTCAAGGTTATGAGATTTTTTGTCCTTCGTGTCCAAGTCACTCATCAAGTAAAGATATCAAATTTAGCTTATAAATAATTTGCCACGAATCATCTCTGAATCTCAAAACACATTAAACCACATTTTCCTTCGGATGCGGCATGTACTTTCTCCAACTACCTTCCTTCTCACTCATCCTCTTAAACCTCTCAATCCTCCACAAAACCCAAAATCCATCGCAAAATCCGCCTTATACCAACCGTCTTTTGCTCGCGACAAACATTTGTTATCTCCTGATCCAAACTTACAATTTTATGAGCGTAACTCCTTACACCCCTCTCTGTTCCAACAAACTCTAAATCTCCTCAATATACGTTTGTCATTCATCATTTTTTCGCATACGACGTTAGGTACTTTGCACGCGAAAGTCATTATGTAGCTTACGTAAATTGCATCT
>JAFDTP010000160.1 GCA_019594195.1 Thermoplasmata archaeon | reverse complement strand
TAACTTCTCATTCTCTTTGAAGGATCTTAAGAATGTTACTCTTAAAAGTGTGGAGAGGGATGAGGGCAAGTATATAATTACAGTGGAACTTTATCCAAAATCATACGGTACGATCTCATGATTTACCTCTTTGGTCTTCTCAATGAATTTTCTTAAGGGATATCTCGAATCTAGCTCCACCCATATCAGAACCCAGCAGGAAAGGAGCGTGATTTCTTAACTCTCTGCGAATCCAATTTTCTGGCTATCACGATAGCATACTCGAATTCATCCGGGATATCTATCTATTCACCCTCATAATCATGTGAATAAAGCCAATCCTTGTTTAACTCTATGACACCTACCAGTGAAGCGCCGTACATCTTTGTGGTCTCTTTGATGATCTCACTCATTTCATCTTCGACTTGAAAGTCATCTAGTATCGGTTTAGACATCACGTTGTTCGCATTTCCCAACTTTTCCCATGAGAAAGCACCATGAAAGTAATCGTAAACCGTCCAAGCTCCCATCATCTGAGCGAACTAGACTGGAGAGTAGCCTTCTTTATCTTCATCTATCACTTCATCGACTTCATCGTACAAATCTTTCTCATAGAAATCTACGTGTGGATATAGGATCTTCCTACCGAAAACAGTGTCTCTCTTATCGAATCTGGAATATCTATTTTTATCGATGGTGTATGTAGGAGACTCGACTTCTTTGATCATGATATTTATCTCGTTTTATCGATCATAATCATCGATAAGTTCATCTATTCGATCTAATTCATCTAGAGTGGGCCTGAGCTGGAAGAGAAGATGGTCTATGCCCAAACTTTCCAGCTTTTTCATCTTTTCCTTCACCGTATCAAGTCCGCCCAATAGTCCGGTTTTGGCGACTCTATTGTAGATCTTTTCCTCACCATTAGAAATATTCTCCAATCTTTCTTCAGTTTTTCTGGATCTCTTTCTTTTTCGTTCGCCGATCTTCTCAACCATCCTCTCAACAAGGGGAGAAATATTCCAAATTTCATGAATTTTAAACCTCCTTCCTAGCACCACATCATCCTTTTTTAAAATATATTTACGAGTGACTATATTACCCCTTTCCGTCTAAAGAATGTATATAAGCCGGATAAAGGTCGAGAATTAATGGATTAAATAATACTTATATGTGCAAAATTATCCATAAGAATCACTCTTCAAGAGTTATCGCTAAGGCATCACTTGACGAAATAGATTCATAAGCCGTTCGGCTCAATAAGCTATCATCTAGATCACCATACCATCGGCATGTATCCTTCTTTGATGTACTCGGAAATTATACTTCCAACGTAATCCACGTCCATCCCCAACTCTTCGATCTCATCGGTGATCTCGTCTCTATCAGACAGATACTTACAAGCTATACACTCGGTCTGATCCGCTATAGCTTCCGCGTATCCCCTGATCTCTTCGTCTTCCAGCATCAAGTTCTCGATAGGACCGAAAAATATCACCTGTATCTCTTCTATCCAGTCCTGTTCGAGAGCGTTCTTTGCATACATCAGACCGGTCAACGCCTTCTCTCTCTCACCGGTGGACAGGACAATCAGGAGCTTAGAATTAGCTTCTTCGACCATATCTATACGATTTTCAAAGAAATATTTGAAATTTCTCGGATTAAGTTAAAATAGTATCGACGAGATAATCTAGGATTGAGGGGTTGAGTTATATGATAAAAGGTAAAAAGTTCCCAAAAGTTGAGGGTGAGTCGCTGTCGGGAAAAGAAGTAACGATCCCTGACGATGTAACGGGGGATGCTGTGTTGGTAGGGGTGGCTTTCAAGAGAGAAGCTCAAGAGATGTTGGATTCGTGGACACATTACTTTAACGCGCTCTGTGAGGGAAGGAAAGATATCTATGAATTACCCATGATCGAGGGCTCTCTTTGGAAGATCTTTTCAAGCTTCATCGATGGTGGTATGAAGTCAGGTATACCGGAAGATCAGCATGATAAAGTCGTTACCCATTACGGTGATGCCTCTGATGTCAAAGAAAAGCTCGAGATAGAAGATGATAGTTTAGGATACGTGTTTCTACTGGATGAGGAGGGATACATACTGTTCAAGGGTGAAGGTTATGCGGATGAGGAGGGAAAGGAGGAACTCTTAGAACACATCAAGGTAGTATGCGCCCCTGAAGAGATGAAGGGTGACTAAAGTTACATACATAATTGAGGATGATCCCAGATGGAAAATGACGATATCTCTCTGATCATACAGTCCTTACTCCTGATATTTGCGGTATCGTGGACCGCTTGGGGGCTAATGTGGTTCTTTGAGCTCGCTCCAGGGGCAGGTCTTTTATCTACTGGGTTATGGCTGATCGGCGGTTCTGGACCGACTATCGGCGCCGCTCTCTTTATCGGCAAAAAAGGAGGGGTTAGCAGTGTTAAGGATCTGTTCAAAACATTGGCTAGATGGCGAGTACCTATAAAATGGTACCTTGCTGTCCTCGGAATACCCATTCTGATATCATCGATTGCAATTGCAATAGGTATGGCCTTAAACTGGACAGCTTTCGATGAATTGGACTTCTCCCAATCATGGCTGCTCTTACCTCTTTTGATCATCAATTCCATATTCACCGGAGGAGTATCTGAAGAGGTTGGATGGCGGGGATATATCCTTCCGAAACTACAGAGAAATCTTAGCGCATTCACAGCGAGTATATTGCTTGGAGGGATATGGGCTGGGTGGCATCTTCCACTTTTCTTGATACCTGGAACGACACAAGTGGACTGGCCT
>JAFDTP010000121.1 GCA_019594195.1 Thermoplasmata archaeon | reverse complement strand
ATAAGCCCGCGGGCAGGATACTGTTTCTGAAAAGGCAGATTGATGGAGAAGTAAATAGGAGCATTGAATTTATATATTACGTATTAGTAACTAAGCCTTGCTAGGTCTAACCGGGGCGTTCGGCGTGCCCTTGTACACCGAAAGCGCCGATACGCGGGGGTGACCACCGGGGACGGTGTAATCAGCCCACCGTTGAGCCAGATTCAGACGATGAGACCTCGTCCTTCGGGATCGGAGGTGCTTTGAAGAACAACCGGAGGGTTGTTCTTCTCTGTCTTAGCCAGGTTTACCAGGCCAGGCCCGGAAGGGAGCAGCCGATACCTGGACTGCCGATGCTCGAAGGGTAGCGGGGTCGAGGATGAATCTGGAGTCACTCATCGGTGAGCTGGGCACCAACCTCGGTGACCTAGCACCTAACTGTATTTTCTGCATAGATAAACGCCGAATAGAGTCACGACTCCGCCCATCATCGTAAATCTGGGAGGTATCTCTTCCAATATCAAAAATGCTAGCACGGACGATCCTATCGGTTCACCTAATAGACTTATCGATACCAGTCTTGCTCTCACGTACTTCAGTGCCCAGTTGTAAATCGTATGACCGAACATCGTCGGTATCACCGCGAGTGCTAGAAAGATAAGGTATTCTCTCCTTGGATATATCTCAAAGGCGGTTGAGAAACCAAGGGAAAATATGCCTAGAAAAAAGGTGCTCGAAAGATATACTAAAAACGCGTAGGGGATCAGATCGAGGCTCTGTCTGATCTTTCTACCTCTGAGTATATACCCTGCCATGGCCAACATACCGATCAGAGCGAGTAGGTCTCCAAATAGAGCCCACTCGTCCATCGAGTAATCTGAATATACCATCATAGTGACACCTATCAAGGCTATACTTATACCGATGTAGATCTTGGGAGGGGCTCTCTCACCCAGATACCATCCGCCGATCCATGCCACTATAAGAGGATGAGCTGAAACAAGGATGACCGAGGAAGCGACGGTTGTAAATTCTAAAGAGGATATCCAGGCAGCGAAATGGACAGCGAGAAAAAGACCAGTAGTTATTATTATGGTCCATTCACTTGTAGATAGTTTTTTTATATCATCTAGATGAGAAGGTATGAAAAATAGTAATATCAGACTGGAGAACATCATCCTATAGAAAGCTATAGCTATAGGGTGGACGTCCGAAAGTCTGATCAAAATAGCAGCAAAAGAAGCTGCTATTATTGCGAAAGGTAATGAGATATGAGCTAATTCTGATCTTGAAAGGACAGTCAGATCTTCAAGGCTTTTCATGTCTTTGACAATTATCTACTCATTAAAAGATATTCCTCCAACTATCATATAAAAGGACAAATTATTTATTAGATAAGAATCTATACAGGAGATGTAGTGATCCAAATATCGATCTGGTAAGATATTATAATGAAGAACTCTAAGAGGGTTGTTATTATGGAGGAAAATTTTGGGGATGGCGAGAGGAGTTTATCATCACTGATTCAGAATGTTCCAGGCATCGTTTACCGCAGTGATATGAGTAAAGATTGGACTATGAAGTATTTGAGTGGCAGCTGCTCAAAGCTTACCGGGTATGAACCCTCTGAACTTATAGATGATAAAGAATTGGCATGGGCTGAGATCATCCATCCAGATGATAGGGAAAGAGTGTGGAATAAGATCAAAGAAAAATTGCAAGATAAGGAACAATTTCAGGTGACTTACAGGATAAACACCAAAGATGGAAAGGAGAAATGGATGTGGGAACAGGGTACCGCTGTTAGAGATGAGAACGGGGAAGTTGAAGCTTTAGAGGGATACATATCAGACATCACAGAGAAGGTTGAAGATAGGAAAAGAACTAAAAAAAGGGAGAAGAAAGTCAAAGAACTCTATAATGCGAGTACTGAATTAGCGAGTTGTACGACCAAAGAAGAGGTTTACGAACTAGCTATAGACTCTGCTGAAAAGATATTGGGATTTTATACATCCGCACTTTTTATTGAAGAAGATGGTGAATTACAGGTCAAGCACTCGGCTGAGAAGAGCACCTTTAAAAAGGGTGATCTCCGTTCTTTAGAAGATGAAGGGATGATGATTCGCTCCTTTAAAGATAACGAAGCCTACCTGGTGTGTGACATCGAGGATAGAGAGGACATGGGTACGACTCAACCCGGTTTGAGATCGGGCATCTCTATACCCATTGATCGTATCGGCCTTTTGGCCGCAGCTTCCAAAGAGCCATATCACTTCGATGATTTCGATATCGAGATGGGTAAGATATTAGCGTCTCATGTTAAAGAAGCGATGGAAAGGATAGAATCTCAAAAAGATAAATCATTGATACTAGAAACTGTCGAGGAACAAATATTGTACTTAGATACTGATCTGAAAGTGAGATGGGCCAATGATAAAGCAAGTGAATATGGTAAGAATGAGAAAGGATCTATAATAGGTGAAAAGTGTCATAAGTTTTTGAAAGGTAAAGATGAAGCTTGTGAGGACTGCCCTGTTTGTGAATCTATAGAAACCGGGGAGAAGAAAGAAGGTATCCAAAAAGATGAAGATGGGAAATACTGGCTGATAAGGTCGACTCCAAGATTAGATGAGGAGGGTCAGGTCGAAGGCGTGGTCGAGATAGCTCTAGATATAACTGATAGGAGGAAGGCAGAAGAGAAAATAAGAAAGAACAAAGAAAAGATCGAAGGACTCTTAGACGCCACCTCGAGGTTGGAAAAACAGCATGATATAGATGGTATCTACGAAGTAGCTATGGACGCGATAGAAAACATACTAGAGATAGATATGGGCGCGATATATGTCCCAGAAGGTGAAGAATATCATCTAAAAGCTAAAACTTCTGGGGTCCCGCCACAGGTAGAAGAGACAAGGAAAAAAAGCGAAGATGCATTGCATAAAACATTCAAAACTAAAAAGTCATTTTTAGTCGAAGACTTCAGGACTTCTACAGAGGCAGACACCAAGTTGGAAGGATATATCTCAGGGATAAGTGTTCCTATCGGAGATTTCGGTGTATTCCAAGCGATGTCAAAAGAAGTCTCTCATTTTGACGAGGAAGATATGAACATGTTGATATTATTATCCAATCATATCACCGAGGCTAGAGAAAGAGTAAAACTGCACGAGAAACTAGAAAAGAGCGAGAAGAGATATAGGCGGTTGTTCGAGGAATCCCCGATATCGATATGGGAAGAAGATTTTTCCGAATTGAAAGAATCACTTGATGAATTGGAACGATCCGGTGTCGATGACTTCGAAAAATATTTCTCCGAAAACCAAAAAGAAATCAGGGATTTTGTAGATAAAATAGAGGTAAAAGATGTCAATAAATGTACGCTGGATATTTTCGGAGCCGACAGCAAAAAAGAGATATTCGAAAACTTCGACCAGATCTTGAGAGATGAGGCCTTAGACGCGCTAAAAGATGAACTAGTTGCGGTAGCAGAAGGGGAGCGAACTTTTGAAACTAGCGACTTTGTCAACTACACACTCGATGGCGAGAAGAGATATTTCTATGTCAAATGGGCGACTTTAGGTGATAGGTCAGATTACTCAAATGTGATCGTTTCTTTGATCGATATTACCAATTTGAAAAGGACTCAGAAAAAACTCCGTAAATCTGAGAGAAAATACAGGGCGATATTTGAGAACTCTGGCACCCCTATGATCATCTCAGAAGAAGATAGTACTATCTCGTTGGCGAACAGTGAGTTCGCTGAGTTGTCCGGCTATTCCATCAAGGAGTTGGAAGGCAAGAAAAAGTGGAAGGAATTCATATCCGAAGATGATATAGAAAAGATGATGAGATATCATGAGGACAGGTTGAAAGGAGCAGAAGAACCTCCCTCTCGGTACACATTTAAATTCGTGAATAGATTTGGAGATACGAGAGAGATATTCGTTCAAGTCGGTGAGATGCCAGATTCTGAAAAGGAGATATCATCATGGATGGATATAACGGATTATAGGGAAACTTTCGATGTGATGCGAGAAAGTCAGGAGGCCTTCCGGGTCTTGCTGGAGAGCGTTGATCAACCTGTTGTTTTGATAGATAAAGACAAAGAGATAATGGATATCAATAGCTCTTTACGCGAGTCATTTGGATGGGACGATGAAGATATAATAGGACGGCCTTTAGACCAGATCTTTGCCGATGAGAAAGAGACCAGTACATGGAAAAGAAAGATCGAAGACCTTATGTCGGGTGAAAGAGACGAATTTGATTTTGAAGCCGTATATGATTTAAAAGACGGTGAAAAGATGACCGTGAGAACTTTATTCAGACTTGTGAGAGATCATGACGACTCACCCTCTTATGCTATAGGTGTCCTCAAGTCTATCTGAGTATGTTTAGGAAGCTAATCGCCTTTAGAGAAGGGTGAGCAAGAACCCTACGGGTTTTCAGCCCGTATATGGATCGCTTTGATTTTACTTCCACTACTATCTCACCTGTTAAGTGATAAATAGTAAATAACGATATTTAAAACGATGAAATTCCAGAAAACGGT
>JAFDTP010000162.1 GCA_019594195.1 Thermoplasmata archaeon | reverse complement strand
GATGTGTACTTTGAATACAGGGAGAAAGGTGATGATTCTTGGCAGAAAACTAATACTCAAACTGTGGATGAAGCAGGTGAATTCACTGCAACGGTTGATTTAGTGACGGACACGGAGTATGAATTCAGAGCAGTTGGAAGTTGGAATTCGACCGACGAAGGTATGACATTGACATTCACTACTGGCGAACCCGATCCAGTCGTCGAAGCGATGGGAGGGGTTGCGAGACTGATGATACCACTTATACAGTTGGTGATAATAATCATGGCGGTTAAAATGATAATGGCTGTTTTCGCCGGTCTTGGTGATGGATTGTGATAACGAATAAACACCTTTCCCTGCTGATCTCCGTTCTTCTCATATCTTCTTTACTCTTAACAGGAATGTCAGTAGTGAGAGCTGATGAAGACGACTACTCCTACGAGATGTATCTGCCCGCGGACGGCAGTGAGGACGCGGGCGAGTGGTTCGAGGTCGTGAGAGAGGATGATACGGAAGACGGGTACATACTCGTAGAAGCCTATCAGGATGATAGGGAGGTCCACGTGACCTTAGAGAATATAGATGAGGTCGAACTGAACTTCGACGAGAACGATGATATGGATCTGGAACAGTACCTGCCGCTCATACGGGCCTTCGGGGCCGAGATAACGATCATCATCGACTCCGATACCGGGAGCCTTTCGGGGACCTTTACAGGCGTGCCGGAACCGGATGAAGTGAGCGTGGAGACGGATTGGGACGGATACACGTGGGAAGAGGACGTGTTCGAGTTCGATAACTTGCAGACCTCTACTACAGAGATAACTCTGAATTATGCAGAGGGTTTTGTCGATATTATATGGACCTTAGCGATGTTCATATTCACTATGGGTTTCGTCGTGATGATATTCAAGTTCATAATCGGGGTGTTCGACCCTCTTTTAGATAAAAAGAATTAGGTGATCTATGATGGAAGTTGAAGCGGGAATGAGATGTAAGAACACGATAATCGATTCCGTGGTAGAGATAGTCGGAGAACGCAACGGGATGATAGAGCAGAAGGTGATCGAAAAAGAAGATGTAGCGCGGGGAACTACAGTCTTTTCCGCAAAAGAAGCTCTAGAATATATCTAAAAACCGTTTTCCTCTATTTTTTGTATTTCGACGATAGACGAAGGAGTATGAGCTTTCTTGAGAATACAGGCTTAAAATTGTAGACGCGGGGGGTATATTGAAAGGGTGATATTCGGCCAACTTCCGGGTACTTTGTAAAGTTACAGGGTTGGAAACTTGTGACATCCTCCTCTCCCTAAAGGAAGAGGAAGATAGAACTGTAGAATTACAGGATTTGAGTTCTTCGACGATAGCTAAAGTAGAAAGTGTTATAGAGGCATCTGAGAGCGGTTCCAAGGATCGAAAGGTGCAGGACACCCTGTCCTGCCTCCGATACCTGAAAAAAGCCGGGAGTGCTAGGAGGTCGGACTTCGTCGACAACTGCTTCGATGGCGAGGGATCGAAAGAGGGGTGGTGGAAGAGAGCGAGAGAAGGCATGCATGAATTGTCAGATGAGATCGGTGAACTGGAAGTGCCTGGGAAGGGTCACTCGGTCTACAGATGGGAGTAGTGCCTAAGCGGTAATGATCTCCTGCTAATGTATGGTAGGGTAAGGTATATATACTATGCTTGTTATGTACTATATGTGATAAGATGAATGCGAAAGCGGAAAACAAAAAGGAAGAAGAAATCGAATCTCACGAGAATGAGAGGGAATTAGTTAAAAAACATCTTGAAAATGGTTATGTTGATGATATAGATAACTGGATAACGTTTGAAGATCCGGATATACCTGAAGTGCTGAATAAAAAAATAAAGAAGAAAGCGAAGGAACTTAAAGAAAATGGTAAAAAATGGATAGACAACGATCCTGATTATATAGAAAAAATAAACAAAGGGGATTTGGAATATCTTGTAGGTTACTCTGATAACGAAGCGATAGAAACTTACAAAGAAAGGGTAGATGAGGGTATTGAAGAGGAGTGAATGGGATGGATATAGAAGAACATATAAAAGAGGTGGAAGTGACCCAACACGAAGGAAAATGCCCCGAATGTGGTAGGGTGTTCGGGCCTGACACGGAATCTAGGGTGAGATCGCAACTTGCATCACACTACTACTCACAACACACTTAATCTTCTTTATTTTCTTCGTACATATAGTAAAAAGGGGCCGCTTCCCAATCCTTTTCATCCCCGTAAGATTTTGTTGCAGCCCATTCCAAATATGTTGGATCATTTTTTAATACATATTCCACCGATTTTCCTTCATATTTTCCGAAATCCAATTTTGTTTTTTTGAATTTCTCTTTTACCAATTCTTCTTTATCTTTAGGAACATATGCAGCTAGTTTATAAGTTTTACCTTTTTTTTCTGGAGCATGATAAAAACCATGCATATCTTTAGTGTCATTTACATATATTTTTTGATTTTCATCAACATATCTATCGTTTCTTAAAATTGCCATTGTTGCTGGTAAAGATCTCTCTAAATCATTTTTACTAACTTTCTTATAATCAACATCGTCGTCACCGCTCTTCACAGTAGTGCCTAACTTATCCTCAATATCATCAGGGAGATCATCGAGATCATCATCCTCATGGATGCTGTGATCTTTAGGACCTGTGGCTTTTCCAAGGTATTTTACCACTTTTTGCTGGACCTGATCATTTTTCCTCTCAGCCCTGACTAAATACCTATACCAGTTCCCCTCATCAGGGGGTATC
>JAFDTP010000045.1 GCA_019594195.1 Thermoplasmata archaeon | reverse complement strand
TTCATCCTCATCATAGGAGATAGTCAAATCGAATAATTCTTTAAAATGGGCTGTCATAGTTATATCTTCAGCCGGCATGTTGAAGCTAACCACTTTCTCTCCAAAAGTCTCGTAACCACTCCATTCTATGAATTCCCAACCCTCTTCTGGATAAGCTATTAATTCAATATCTTCTCCAGATTCTATTGGATGTTCTCCTTGCCCATAATTCAATTCTTCTCCTTTTCCTTCTATTTGTATAGTCAAGACATATTCCTCTCTATCAAAATGAGCTGTCAGTTCTTTGTCCTGAATCATCTCTAAAGAAATCATAGGCTCTTCTGAATAGGTCTCCTCTTCAATCTCGTCGTACCATTCTACGAACTCCCATCCCAAAGCTGGATCAGCGTACAAACTTACTGTTTCTCCTGGATTAAATTCGAAAACCTTTGGTAAATTACCTGGGCTGTATTCATTATCCTCGACCTGCACCATCCCCTCGTTATCCTCCGGTATATCTACTTCTAAAGTTTTCGCTTCCTCAAATCGCGCTGTAATCTCTTTATCTTCATCCATCTCGAACTCTATATCTTTGTTTTCCTGCTCATTCTCAGGATAGTCGCTTTCCCACCTTTCAAAAACCCAACCCTCATATCCATGGGCCTCAAGATCTACAATATCATCTTTTAAAATATAAATTTCTAAAGGCCAATCGTGATCTTCATCAGTCCAAAACCATTCATCCCACAGCCTTATCCCTCCTTCACCTTCTATATCGAGAGTTAACTTATGAGAATCCATTTCTTCGAAATATGCTGTTATTTCTTTGTCTTCGTCCATCGAAATCTCTATATCTTCGTTTTCTTGTTCACCTTCAGGATAGTCACCTTCCCACTTTTCAAATTCGAATAAATAATCTGAATTTGCCTCTAAATCAACAGGTTCATCCTCATCTATTTCAAATGTAAAATTCCCTTTCGGAACGTCTAATGGTTCATTCTCCCCCCAATGAGTTTTGACTTCTCCTCCTTCTTCAACATTCAAAGCCAACATATAGCCCGAATCTTCAGTGGTAAAGGTCCAAACATCCGATTCGTAAGAATCATTCTCGTCACTAACAATCACATACCATTCGTATGTAGTTTCAGGCTCAAGTCCTTCCCAGGCTATTTCAGCATCTTTACCAGGCCCAACGTCCTCTTCTTTCCCTATAATATACTCTTCATCCTCAGTAGTATTCAAGAAAGTGACATCCCTCTCACCCTCTTCATGATTTAGTGTAACGTTCAATTCTATTTCCCTTTCTACGTTACTAGCCCCGTCCTTAGGATATGAGGGTTCCGCTTTTCCTTCTGTAGTGAAAGTCCAAGTATCAGATTCTGCCTCATCACCCGCCTCATCTTCCGCAACCGCGTACCATTCATACTCCGTTCCATAATTGAGATCATCCCATGTTACCTCCGCTCGTTCTCCGCTCGAAATTTCTGGATCTGTACCTATTGTACTAACATCTGAAGCATTGTAGAAGGTCACTTTTTCAATTTCACCCTCCTCGTAATGATCAACGTATACGCTCAAATTTGGATCCCTACTAACACCAGATCCTTCATGTTCTGGTTGAGGGTACATCGGCTGCATCGGTCCGGTTTTTTCTTCTTCAGTCAGACCTCCACTCACCACCAAGGCGAAAGGTTGCTCCGCTTCATTTATCTGATGGGCGTTAACCGTCACTTCATAAGTCCCTGTCTGAATATCGTTTTTTTCAGGCAATAAAAGAACATTCTCTTCAACGTTCAAACCGTCGTATTCTCCATCTCTCAATCCGCTCCAATAGTTGTCTTCAGGATCAGGTTCAGAATAGCCGGGATCGTGACTAGTGAAAGCATTACCTACATATTTAGTTCCGTCTGGTGCTTCAACTTCTAAATCAAGATCATTGACTATAGCTGGGTTGCTTTCGTCCGCTCCTGCTTCCCCTGGCGGATCGGTCCAAGCCAAGGTGATCTCCAATTCTTCATCAGGATCATCAACACTAAAAGTCATATTCCAGCTTTCTCCCGAATCCACAAAACCGTAATCCTCATCCCATGAATCGTATGCGATCTGATTTCTTTTGTTGCCCTCAAAATGTAAAGTTCTGTCCAATTTTGACCGGCCGAATCCCTGATCATTGTTCGGGAATCTCTCGTCGTTGTAATATGCTCCGTCCCCAGTGATTTCTACCGCACTGTTTATCAAAGTTGCTCTGACAAGGGCGTTGCTCGGATTGAAACCTTCATCTGGATTCGGTGTACCGTCAACGTGCCATCCTTCCTCGTAGTATTGTCTGACCTGTCCTGCCTGTCCAGCAACTCCAGGTGTCGACATGCTGGTACCAGATTTTCCCTCATAATCTTCTTCAGATCTGCTTGCTGAATCAACCCATTGTCCGACGTGAAGTAAAGTAGGTTTGATTCTTCCATCATCCGCGTATCCTCTACTGCTAAAATCAGCTACTGATTCTTGATCGGGATGGTTCACCACTCCACCAATGCTGAAAATATTTTTTCCTTCTGGTTGAGCTGATAGTGTCTCTTCCCCCGGTCCTTCATTGCCCATAGCGTATAAGATGTTGAAATCTTTATGTTCCCAAATGAATTCATCTCCTGATATGGCATCACCAGTGTACCCTTCTCCACCTCCAAAACTGTTTGAATGAACTCTTGATTCTGAGTTGTAAGAAGGGGCCCATCCGTATTCGTACATATCCGATGGAGGATATACAAAGTCATCATTAGAATCATGATCAACGTCTTGGAATATTAAACGAGCATCTAAAGCATTGCCATCCTGATCACTGTATTCGCTGTAAGAATCCGAATCTCCAAGGGCAGTACCTACAACGTGCGTGCCATGATAAATTCCATCATTCAAATCCCCATCAGCAGTATCTGGCACATAATGTTCCTGTATCTTTCGGTGATCGTCTCCAACTTCATTACCGTCAGGATCTTCCCACATCTCGTGATCATCATGATCAGAACTCCCACCGTACAATTCACTGTCCATCACAGTGATCAATTCACCTTCACCCGTGATCCCTTCTTCGGTTATTTTTCTATTATATTCTTCGTTGGTCTGTGTTATCCAAGTGGCGTCATGATTGAAAATCCGATATCCTTCGGTAGCTGGAACTATCGAATTGACGCCCTGTAGATTTGCTATGTTTTCTATTTTTTCTGTTTCGACCTCAAATTCAATCCTATTCATTGCTACTTGTTTGATTTCTCCACCGAGGCCTCTTATCTTTCTCTTGATTTCATCTACATCTTTACAATCAAATACTGATACTGCCAGTAACTGCTTCCCATCTTCCTCTAACAGTTCCTGGTAAAATCTATAGGCAGGTTGATAGATGCCAACCCAATTTACAAAATCGAACTTCTCTATATCTCTCTTAGTTTCCCTATCCATCTCCACGATGAAATTAAATCTATGTCTGAATTCATGAAATGTAACTCCTTTTCCTTCAAGTTCCTCTCTCCATTCGGACTTTATAGGTCCTCTAAACTGAAGTATATAATATCCTTCTTCCTCTTCTGAATACTCCTCTATCTTCAACTCTTCAGGAATTTCAGGTTCTCCTTCTTCAGTATAAAATGAATGAGATTGTAACCCCACGTAATCCTCATTTTCAAGCTCTTCCAAATTATGTTCTCGATCTTCAAGGTATTCAATCCCCGTTTGTGAGGTTTCCACTAAAATATAAGAATCATATTCCTCTAATACGTCATACTTACTCTCCTCCCAAAGGAAATTTAATTCTTCGTCCCTATTTTCAGAATTCTCTTTATATACTAAAATAGTCCTGTTTAAATCACTTTGTTCTCCTTCTGACAAAAAAGGTGCACTAACAGAAAAAATGGAGAGCAACAACATCATTGTGATTAGGACTGAGAGATAAAATTTCTTTATTTTCATTTTACCTTTCTCCCTCCGTTTTCATTCGTTCTTTCTTCCAATCGTTTTTTCCGTCATCGCTCAAACCGCTTTGATATCTATAATTCCCCTTATATATCTTTCCAAATCTTTGTGTTTCATGGTCAGAGGATTTCTCAATCATTTTTTCACCTTCTGAATAAGAATTCTTTCCCCTAACATCAGAATATCACCGACACACCCCATTTAGCTATAAAGTAAGCTATCGTTGCCATCCATATCATGATGGAGAACTTTGCTATAGAGATGTATTTGTGTTCTCCTTTTATATGCCAAGAGACCGCACTGGCGGTTATACCGTGAGCGAAAACCATCATCACTATCAGCCCGTAATAGGCTTCTATCTGGATAGGAGCTGTCCTGATGAAGGCTAGATCGGTGAACATGCCCTCTATACCAGCAGGCATATCTATCTCCCCGATCAACTCGTTTATCTCTTCAACGATCAGAAACACGAAAACCATGGTCAAAGTTATCACTACAGCCACCCCATAAAACACGCTCTGTAATGATTTTGCTCTTAGGATTTTCTTATTTCTTAACCCCATCACTTCGATGAAGTTCTCACTTATGATCGAACTGGTCTCTTCAGGGTGAGCACCGTGCCGAGAAGCTTTGAGAAAAATACTGCTGAACTCATCTATCAGAAAGCTCTTAGCTTCTGAACCAAAGTATTCCCAGGAAAATTTTGAATCGATATTCATCTTCAATCTCCTATAAAGAGACCTGATGTTATCGGTCAAAGGCCCAAGATCGTGATAACGAAGCTTTCCCACGCTTTCGGTATGATCGGCGGTCTGAGCCGCTGAAGTTCCAGCTAAGGACCTGATAAAGGATGGAAAATTGGAGTCTCTCCTAAATATTTTTTTTTCTTCCAAAATAGCAAATATCCCGGGGATCATCAATGGTGTCGATATTATCGCAGCTAGAGGTAGAAATGAGAGGTCAGTAAGGAATACTAGAGGTATAGATATAGCTCCTGAGATCATCACGCTGAGTATGAACAACTTCTTCAGCTTTTCATCTACTTCTGTTTTGAATTCCCCTTTATACCAAACTCTTGTTTTAGGGATTATCTTCAAGAAAACCCATCCTGAAATAAAAGTAACGAGTACGAATATGAAAAATACGAGTGTGATCAGAAGTTCGGCATTGATCTGTATGAGGAGAGGTGTTATCACAGCTAAAACCATTCCGAAGAGGCAGATCGTTATCCCAGCCACGTACAGTTCTCTGACCACATCAAGCCTGAACAGCATGTCTTCGAATTCATTAGAATAGTCATCCATGACAGTCTCCTGCTCATCTTGGAAAAATTCCTTAGGACTAGTCTGTGTTTCTAAAGCGTAAGCTAGTCTCTCTAGAAAGTCGGAGAGCATCTCGCTCGGTGTGTTCTTGGAAATGGTTCTAGCAGCTTCAGATAAGGACATGTTCCATTCCGAAGACAATTTTTCAAGTCTTCGAATCTCATCTCCTAACACTCCATACTTTTTCATCTCGGCGAAAAGATCTCTGAAACCCTTCTCGGATATCTCCGAAGCAGAGAGAGCACCCAACCGTGTTATGAAGAGATGCATCTCCCTGTCTATCTTTACGCTCTTGATCTCTTCCTTGATAACGGGATAGAAGAGAGCCACGATGGTGGTAAATACAGGTAAAAAGTAAAGGATGATCACGAAATAGGTTTCGATAAATATCCAGGGCAAAGTGAATCCTAGGATCAGAGAGACGAGCAATCCAAAAAATAGGGCGGGAAGTATCACCCTTAGAGCATAACTAGGAATAGAGATATCCAACCTTTTGTAAGAATTTAAGACATCCATCTAGTCACCCCTTTTCTCTTCTCAATTCCGCTAGAGTTTGTTCCATGTTTTCCATGCCACCGTAGGTATAGCTTTTGAAAAGTTCAGCAACCTCTGTGTGTTTCGTTATACCTGCGTTAGCGATCGTTTTCAAAATTTCCGTTCGCCTGTCCAACTCATCGTAAATCTTTTTCCTATCATCATAACGAAGCTTGGGCGCTATCAGATTTTCCAGAACGTAACTGTTGTGCATACCCACAAAATCATGTTCGTCTTTGACGGTGTTCCAAGTGAAGACCTCTCTGGTTTGGATACCATCTCTTTCTCTTGAATAACCTAAGATCTCGACCACAGAATTACATCTTCTTAATATCTGGCCTTCGTGGTGAACAATCTGCTGAAAAAGACATACGTTCAAATTATCCATGAATCTCTTAGGGACATTTATAGGATCACCAGTAAAACGTTGGACCAGTCTTTTTATAGAGGAAGCGTGGAATGTGGAGATAACAGGGTGTCCTGTCTGGATAGCCTGAAAAGCTGCCGATCCTTCTTTCCCTCTGACCTCTCCAACCACTATATAGTCCGGTCTTGATCGGAGTGCGGTCTTAACTAGATCGAAAAGTTCTACTCTAGACTCTTCAGGGCCGCTTTCCCGTGTGACCAATCTCTGCCACGCCGGCTGAGGAACGTTCACTTCGGGTGTATCCTCCGCAGTGTAGATCTTTTGATCGTACCCGATGAAAGGTAAAAGAGCGTTCATAGTGGTGGTTTTCCCCGAAGCTGTTACACCTGAAACGATTATACTCATATCGAACTCCAGGCACAACCACAAATAAGCTGCCATCTTTGGAGATAATGTGTTCCAATCGATGATCTGAGATATTGTGATAGGCTCTTCGCTGAAATTTCTGATGGTGAAACTCGGTCCCTCTTTACTAACGTCTGAACTGTAAACGATATTCACCCTAGAACCCATCGGAAGAGCTCCGTCAGCTATGGGGTTACTCTCCGTCACATTTGTGCCCATACGGTTACTCATACTCCTGACATACTTCTCCAATTTCTCCTTATCTTCAAAAGAGAGATCAGTTTCTAAAAGGCCGAAGACTTCGTGCAGAACAGAAATATTATTTAGAGCTATACCGTGAATATCTTCCACGTGAGAATCGTAAAGAAGGGGCTCTAAGAGTCCGTATCCCATTATCCTCTTTTTTAGATGATATCTCATAGATTCGATATGTTCTGGATTAACTCTCACCTTTTCTTCACCGAATGAAAATATACTAGAGACTCTTTCAGTGGTTGATATGACCTCGTCTATCAGTTCATCGAGTTTTTCTTCAAAACCCTGCCCATCTTCAGGGGTCGGAGAGTGTGAAGCTTTTTTCAACACCTTCTTCCGTATCTCTTCTATCTTATTTTCCCCTTCACTATTCAGAGGGGGTTCGATGGTGAAATATTCACCCTTCCCCTCTTTAGGAATATTCAGATGTATAAATATAGGATCTTCAGCGGGATAAATTATATTGGCTTCATCTATGGATGCCATATCTCTAGTTAGGTGATCTTTGAACTCCGGTTTCCCACCCATCTCTCTCTCTACTTGCTGCACGTAATCCCTTAGATGTGGGTTATCATTTAAAGCTTGTTGAAAGGTTTCTTGCATGATTATCACGATTTATTTTCGAAGATTGAGAGGTTCAGGTAATCTGGGTGATATCCACAACAAATCCTGCATTGGGCTCTATACGGAACTTTATGACATCTTGGATTCTTCCTTTCGCAGTGCTAAATCTTCTCACGGTTATGGTTCTCTCCGTCTCTCCTCCTATTGTTCTTCTGTCCAAGTGGAAATAGATGTCAGCCGCAGATTTATATGGTGTAAGTATATCCTCCTCAACCTCATCAGGATCCATAGTCAAAACCAAAGTTTTTCCCTTACTGCAAGTTTTTTGGAGGAAGGAAAGCGCTTCTAGGGGAAGATTTTGCAACCAGTTATCCTCTATCAATGCAGATAAGGTATCTATTATCGTTATGTTCCTCTCGTAAAGTTCCTTACCTGTAAGCAAGCTTGACAGTGCTTCTTCTCTATTACAGGTTCTGCCGAGCAGGGGATGGACCGGCACGAATTTCAAATCTTGATCAAATATCTGTTCATTGACAGAGTAATCTAGAGATTGCATCTGATTCATGAAAGGTTTAGTATTTGTCTCTGTAGATATATAAGTGGCGGTGAAGCCGTTTTGAAGAAAACCATAGGTGAACCTTTGAGCGATCACACTTTTTCCCGTGCCGAATTCACCAGAGATCACTATCATCGATCCTTTCGGTATACCCCCTCCTAAAGCTGTAGCTAAAGTATCTCTTTCCAGGTCGAATTCATAATAAGTAATATCGTTATCTAATGGCATTTTATCTCCTCACAAATGAAATTTTATGGAATCGCTATCTCTACCCAAACGCTCTCCTTGAAATATGCCTTGAACCTCTAGATTGACTCTATGGTCTTGATTTTCCTCTAAATTTTCTACTGTAATATTGATCCTAGCCACAGATCCCTGAGTCCACGCAGATGAGTCACCCATCATCTCGATTTCTAACTCGTCCTCTGCATGCGGTTCTCCATTTACAATCACCAATGACTGATCCTTATCCAATTCATAGGTTCCGGTGTTCTTAGCATATATCGTTAACTCTCCATCCTCATCATCATAGGGAACATCCCTAGGATCATTTATTATCTCTACATTGACCTTATAATCTGCGGCTTCTCCCCTAGCGTTCTGCTGGATGGTGTCGGAATACTGATAAGCAATGCCTACGAATACACCCATCAGAGAGATCGCGACTATGACGGAAACCATGAACCAGATCATCTCAGTGGCACTTCTACCTGGCATCTTCAATCACTCTCCATAGAATGATAAATGATAGATCCGAATTCGTTCACAATCGCAACTCGATTTATATCTTCATCTACGTTTTCCAACGAAAGCGTGAGTTTTTGCCCTGGATTCCATATGTTTGTGTTTTCTATTTCTTCATCAACAACTTGATCTTCTATTTTATCTGTGCTGTAATTTCCATTTAACATCACTTCCAGTTCCCTTATATCCATAATCGTATCACCCGTATTGGTTAGAGTAATATTTAATTCGTGATCTTCATACCTAACCTCGGTGATATTCATCCCAGCTTGCTGTTTTTCTTCCCGCCAATCAAGCCACTCCTCTCTCGCGTCGTTCTTCATATCTTCGGATTTCTGTATCGCAGGATATAAAGTCCCGAAGATGAGAATTAGACTGATCAAAACTATCCCGGTAGAGGCGGAAACACTCAGCCCCATCTTTAACTTTCACCCCTCTCGGGCTGACTCAGGCTAGAAAATAGTCTTCCTCTCTTACTTTCATTCTCTTTTGACCCACCATTGTTCTTTATAGCTTCAATGTATTTTAGGGATTCCTTGTGATCTTGCGGTTTGAGTCTCCAGTCTTTGCTCTCAGATGATTTTTCGTCTTCTTTCACTGGTAAATTCATTCCTTTTGTATAAGTCAAGATGTCATCTTTCAGATCTTCACCTATCCAGCCGAGTTCTTTATAATACTCTAAGGCGTCCTGTAAATTACCGCTAGTTTTGTTGTGAAGGAACTCGACCCAGTCGATGATGTATTCTGTTCTGGGTCCTCCATCGTTCGGTTTTGATCTAGCCCCAAGATCTTTAGATTTAGCGGAGCTGGGGTTGGAATCAGGATTAGAACTCTTCATGCTTTCACTTTGATTCTGTTCTTGAATCGAAGAGGGATTTGAAGATCTTTTAGCCGCTTCCTTAGCTCGTTCAGCCATGACTTCTAAGTCCATAAAGGGACTGATATCTGAGGATAAAAGATCGTAAAGAGCAGCGAGTTCTTTCAGTTTCTCCTCTACCTCCTCATATTCGACCTCACGTTCTTCGAGCTTATCTACTCTCGTAGCCAATAACGAAACTTCCTCGTCAAGGTCCGTCATTTCATCAGAAAAGTCCTCTAGCTTATCTTCAAAACTGTCCACTTTGTCGGAAAGCTTTGATACCTGACTTTTCAGTTCATCGATCAGTCTAGGATCAACGCTCATCTGAGCCTCATTCTCTTCAGAGGGAGATTCTTCCTCCTCTTCAATGCCTATAGGTTCGGCAGGTTTTCCAGACACTCTAGGGGGTTGGTGGCGGATCTTATATCTATCAAGTTCTTCAGACAAAATTTCTTCCTCCTCTATATGTACTTGCTCAGAAGTGTTTTCTTCCTTAAAATCCGTAGGAGGTGGAGGTAAAGACTCTTCATCCTCATCTTCAACATCATCTACCTCTATAGGATCTGGAGTTTCTTCTTCGGTTGCAGTGTCTTTTCTCTCTGATTCTTCAGAGTGGATATAATCTAGACTTTGAAACTCACTTTCTTGAGTTTCAGTTTCTACATCAATCTCTCCAGATATCTCTTCAACGATCTCCTCTTTTCTCTTGGTAATGATATCATCTACCTTTTTCTGCTCACCATTATCTGGCAGACTCACTTCTTTATGTCCTCTTTTACCGTCGAATGGCAAGGACTCATCATCGTCTATTTTTTCGGGAGTTTCTCTTTTTTCTTCGTATCCTTCTTTTGATGGAGGTATGTCTTTGGTCTCTTGTGGGGGTGTGATATCTTTGTCTCCCGGTGCAGGAGAAATATATTCGTCTTTCGGAGGAGGTGGAATTTTTTTCTCCTCCTTTGTCCTTTTACCCGTTATTTCCTCTACTTTTTCTTTCTGTCGGTTTGCATCAGTTTCGAATTCTTTTTTCTGTCCTGGTGACGGTTTTTCGAATCCGGTACTGCCTTTAAAGTGCACAAATCCAGTACTCACCTTCGAATCTGTAGTCTCTGATTCTTTAGTCTTTTCATTTTCTTTGTCTTCCTTCATGCCTCCTTTAAAGCCAGAGCTAGAATGGTCCGATTCTTCATCTTTCACGCCTTTTGACACACTATCCTCTTCAGCCATGTAGACACCGTAGAGATGGGATCGATATTATAGAAAAAGAAGGTTTTACGCTCCCTTTTTTAGGAATGTTAAGTTTTAATTCTTATCGCTATGGTAGCTCGAAGCTTCCGCCGTCTTCTGGATACTCGACTGGGGTAACAGTTTCAAAGAGTGTAGATGGTGCACCTTCGGCGGCCATGAATTTTATCGTGAGAGCCTCATTAGTATCTGCATCTGCTAAGCCGTCGGCAGTAGGATTACCAATTTCTATTTCGACCATATCGTCTCTAGTGAGCTCATTATCAGGGTCTGATCCGACCAATGTGTCAAGAGTGAATTCCCCATCAGTATTACCTTCATAATCATGTCTTTCAGAAAAATCTTCTCCGTTTATCTGTACCATAAGATTTTCTAAGTCATAAAGTCGTCTACCTTCGATTATAGTCACTACGAAGCTCACCTCACCGATGTCATCGCCATCCATTTGGCCTTCAGCATGCTGCACCTGTATGGGTGGAGCTACATTCTCTTGTGTCTCTCGACCTGTCCTACTCGCTCTCTCCTGCAGATCGCCCATGACACCAACGATCACCGCGGAAGCGATTGCGGCGACCAGTATGAGTCCTATAAAGACGATCAATGTACCTATACCGATCGCACCACTTTCCTCTTCTGGAATCCGATTTATTCTATCTAATTTCATTCTTTTCCTCCGTCTCCTAAATTACAGGGGCTTTATTGAATAAAGCTTTTTAAATTTTACGATAATTTAATGAATAGATAGTGAAAAAACATAAATAGATTTAAATTAAATAATCTTCGAAGGCGGGAAACTATGAACAAGCAAACATCCTCGAAAACCAAATCGACACCTCCATCTCCAGAGAAACAGAATAAAAGCAATGTCCAAGAATTGAAAGAAAGACTGAAGGAATGTAGGAAAGAAAAGAAAGATATCCTCAACGAAAAGGAGATCGAACTCAAGGATAGGGAGGATATGATCGAAGAACTCAAATATAGATTGAAAAAGCAGGAGGAAATATTATCAAAATATGGAGAAGCGTCCCCCTCCTCGGAAGAGATCGAGGACATATCTACCAAGATCGAGGAAGAAAAAAAGGACTTAGAAGAGGATAAAAGACGATTGATGGAAAAAAATGAGGGTCTACAAAAAAGGATTGATAGATTGAAAAGGAAGAAACGAACCCTTGAAGATAAATTAGATGAAATTAATGAGGAAAATACCCGACTGATGGGGAAAAAGAGGAGCCAGCAAGAGGGAGAAAATGCTGTTTTCCATCTACCTTCGGATGCGAAGATCAACGGAGATATAGAGTCAGAAGAAATGATCCGTGTGGAAAATCAAGCGCGCATTCTAGGATCCCTTAAATCAATAAACAACGTAATTGTTGGACATGGGAATGAGATAAGAGGTGATGTGGTGTCTGAAGAAGGGGATGTCAAAATAGGAGACGACACTGAAGTGAATGGGGTTATCAAAGGAAAAAAAGTTCATCTAGCTGAAGGGGTTAAAGCTGATCAGATACGAGCAGAAGAGAATTTGATCATCGATCAAAACTGCCATGTTTCTGATATCTTTGCGTTGGGAGACATCGAACTGAAGGAGAAGGTCAAAGTCGACGGGCACTTAGAGTATGCAGGGGAATTCAATGCCAAAGGGATAGAGGTTACTGAAGCTATTACTCCATCCTCTGTAGACAAGGTCCAAGAAAAATCAGAAAATATCCTGAGAGAAAGACCTACATTTATCCCAGAAAAATTGGTGAAAAAAGAAATATCAAAAGATAAAGAGATAATGGATGAAGAATCATTTTCTATTATAGAATCCGTGAAAGGAAAAGTGAAACAAATAAGGGAATTTATGGCAATCGCGGAGGAAAAAGGCATGGATATAACCGAGGAAAAGAAACTCCTGAACGAGAGTTCTTCCTTTTACGAGGAAGGAAAATACGAGAAAGGGGATGAGAGTCTGAATGAATGTTATTCAAGTTTGAAAGAAATGATCTCCTCTAAATTGGAAAAAGAAGATATGGAAGATATCGGAATTCATACCTCTGGAGAAGAAGCACCCATCACCTCCATGATTGAAAAGAGTTCTAATGATATTTCATATGAACAAGAAACTGAAATAAATCAACTTGAAGAGGAGGAGAAATCAATTAAGGACGATAAAAACCCCAACGAAAAAGAAGAAGACGACGAAGACGAAGGAAAGAGAGAGGAAGCGATAGAAGATTTGAGAAAGATAAAAGGAGTCGGGTCTATTATCGCAAAAAAATTGTACGAAGCAGGATTTGAATCCGTTGAAGAATTGAAAAAGACAAGCGTGGAAGAGATAAAATCCGTCGACGGTATAAGTGGATCTCTTACAGAGCAGATAAAAAAGAATTTACCAGAGGAATAGAATTCCCAATTTGATTCTTCTTTATGGGTTTAACAAAACTAGTCTAGAAAAATATGCGTTTTACCATAAAAATAAGATTTCCTCTTTCATACCACTTTTTTTGGATATAATTTTCGTTAAAATTCCAATACAGTATTAAGGCAATTTGGGATCGATCCTATTCTTTGAAACTATTACTGACGATCTTGGGATGGAATCAAGGAGAAGAAAACATTTTTATGAATCTAAGTTAATGTAGGATCGGATGAAAGTTAGGTATGGTAAGCTATAGTAAGAAAAATGGGTTTATATTACTCGCTGTAGGAATTGGATTGTTGGCTTTAACTTTCTTTCTGTTCTTGAAAGCATTCTCAGATCCGGGATTTTTTCAGGATCTTGTAGGTCTCTTAGAAAATGCTTCGATAGGTCAGATAATCGAGCCTATCCCTCTTGTCATCAATTTAATAATGTTGCCGATAACGGTAGCCTTTTTATGGGTGATAGGGAAGATAGGGGAAAAGGTTACAGCCCATGCCATAACACTGATTAAATCACCTGTAAAAATGGAAAAAGACACTCAAACTAAATCCTTTCCCTCCAATTCATCTATCGCTAAATCTTCTCTCCAGAAAAATAAGAGTGAAAAGAAAGTAGATAAACCTACAAAACAAAGTAAGGTAGAGGAAAGAAAAATCACCGCATCCGAACTCCAAGAATTTAGAAACAAAGCTAATCGAAAAGATAGAGGTACTAAATCAGGAGAAACTCATACTCACACCTCAACAGAGGATACCACGACGGTTGAAAAATATGAAGCGAGCGATACAAGAAAAAAAGATAAGAGAGAAGAAAATAAGGAATAAAAATCGATCAAAGTTCTAAATAGGTTACTTTTCCTTTTATAGGTTTATTCATAGTTCTGAATGGAGATAAAATTGTTTCTCTTTGAAATTTAGAGAAGGGTGAGCAAGAACCCTACGGGTTTTCAGCCCGTATATGGATCGCTTTGATTTTACTTCCACTACTATCTCACCTGTTAAGTGATAAATAGTAAATAACGATATTTAAAACGATGAAATTCCAGAAAACGGT
>JAFDTP010000041.1 GCA_019594195.1 Thermoplasmata archaeon | reverse complement strand
GTCGTCATGAACAGGAAGAGGAAGTAATATCTATCTCCTTTGGGAAGCATCTGTTTCGATTCGAGTGAATATACGAAGGTGGTGAGCGAGACGATGCCGACTATCCCAGACATCATGACAGAAAGATTATCCATGACCAGAGTTATTCCGTAAGGGACCTCCCATCCGCCGAGTTCATAATAGATAGGGTCAGCTATGGTCCTGGGAGTGAATAAAAATAGAAGTATAACGGGAAGAGAAAGTCCGACAAGAGTCAGCGAGTCTTTCAATTTCTGTGAAGGCCCGAGTTTGTTTATCAACTCAAGCAGGATGGCGGCTGTAAGAGGTGATATTATTATTATGATAGGTACGTGTCTGATCACTTGTATTCCTCCAACATCTCTTTAACATCTAACGTTTCGAATTCTCTGTACAGATAAAGGACCAGAGCGAGGCCGAGCGCTAAAGTGGCCAAATTCACAACTATCCCTGTCAGCATGAAAGTATGCGGAAGCGGATCGACCACCTCTCCTTCGTATCCAACGATAGGTACTGTCCCACCAGGAACATAACCTATAGATACGAAGAATAATATCACACCAGTGTTAGCGACGTTCAACGACATGAGCATCTTGATCGCGTTCCTGTTGTTTGTCAATCCGTAGATACCTAAGAATAAAGTGATCAGACCGACATGGATACCGTTCAACATGATTCCACCCCCTGTTCGAAGAAAAATACTGAGAGGACGACCACACCCGCGAAGACCTTGATCGCGACGATTATGTCCAAAAATACTAGTGATGTCATGTGGTAGGGGGTAAGATTCATGAAAAAGTTCCCACCTATCACTATACCAGCTATACCGAAAAGCAATATTATGAAGGTCCCGATTGTATCAAAAGATTCTACGTGTTCTGTCAATCTTTTCACCTTTTGCCTACCATGAGTGATCAGAACCAGGATAACGCCGGAAGCTAAAACAACGCCTCCCTGGAAACCCCCTCCAGGTGATACCGGACCAAATAGTAGAAGATAAATGCCGTACATCAATATGAAAGGAGCTAAAGCCCTACCAAAAGTCCTGATAACGATCGATTTTATGAGTCATCACCTCCATTTTCCCCCTCTTTAGGCATGATTATCTCTTTTCCGAGGATTATAACGCCGGTGATCGCGATATAAAGAACTAGGAGCTCACCGAAAGTATCGTATCCCCTGTAGTCGAACAAGATGGCTTCGACAAGATTGATCGCTCCCGTTTCTTCGTAATTCTCGACATAGAAATCGGTGAGAGGGGTCTCGGATTTATCCTCGTAGTGAAGATCCATACCTTGGATCAGTAATAGGCATATGACGACCACTAATAATGCGGTCAATATCCTTTTAGGCACGTTTTCTCTCATATCCAAACCTCTCTAATTTTTTGATTATCGCAAGGAATAATACCGTGGTGGCTCCAGTACTCACGATCGAAAAGGCTAAAGCGACATCTGGCGCCCTATAAAGGTAAAGTAGAAGGATAAGAAAGACCGACGCTAATGCTAGAAAGATCAGTGCTCTTATCAGGTCCCTTTCTATAACCACTATCAGACTCGAAATAAGGAAAAGAACTAGGAAAAGATCAATTATCATCTTCATCACCTCTTTCATCATCTTCATCAGGGTTGACGTCGTGGAAAGGTACGTTATCGGTCGCTCCGGAATGAACATGGGCCGCTCTACCGATCGAATGTGATATGATAGGTCCAGTGAACAGGATGAAGACCATCACAAGGATTATCTTTCCTGATATCTGGGTTAGCCCTATCCGGATAAGTATCCCAGCGAGTATAGCGATCGTTCCCCCTGTACCCGCTTTTCCGCTAGCGTGAAGTCTCATATAGATATCAGAAAATCTCAGTAGTCCCAAAGCGGCGGTGAACATCATCACGCATCCGAGAGAGATCAGGAGGAGAGATATCACGTTAACGATCATACGAATTCCCCTCCTTCGAGGTATTTTACCAAAGCGATAGTACCTACGAAATCTAGCATGACGAAGGAAAGTGCGATGTCAAGATAAAGTCCAAGGTCAGTTTCAACACTTATCAATATCAAAATGATAGTGATTATCACGCCTACAACGTTCAGAGAAACCAATCTGTCATACACCGAGGGGCCCACGAATAAACGATAAGAGGCTAGAAGAGCGATGAAGACTAGGATTATCGAGACAGCGGTATACAGACTCATCGAAAAACACCCCTGATCATCCTATCCCAATTGAGTATAGATTCTTTGATGTTCTCACTCAAGTTTTCAGCTTTTAGATAAGAGTAATGGACGTAAAGGAAGTAAGAATCCTCCTTCTCTTCGACATCGATCACAAGTGTTCCCGGGGTTAAAGTGATCAATAGGGAGATAAGAGTGACTTCACTCTCTGAAGTCAGACTGACCTTAGTCCTGACGACCCTAGGTTCTACTTTCATCGTCAAAGATTGATAGATGAGTATGCCGTTAGCGATTATTAGCTTTAACGTGACGTCCACGAAAAGAGCTAAAATGTTCTTCAATGAGTTCAAATATTCGGCCAATCGGGTCTTTTTTCTTTCCTCACCACGTATGACAAATCTATGGACCGTCAAAGTCACTACACTGGCACCTACTATACCCGATCCCAAGGTATACAGTGACAGATCGCCCCCTCTAAAAATCTTGATCAGTTCTCCCGTAAGTAGGAGCCAGAATAAAAGTAAAAGTACATCTAAAAGTGCATAATGTCGATTCAAAGGCTCCTCTTCGGACATCCCATCAGCCATCGTCTGACCTCTGTCTGACAAATCTTTCCGTTGACTTATCGATGATGCAAGCTATAAATCTATCGCTGCTTTCCTACAACTCAGTTGAAGATAAAAAGATTTAAATTACTTAATTCAATACTCGTATTGATTAACATGCTAGAAGAGTCATCTGAATTGATAGGGTTACAGGTCTACACGAAGAAAGGAATGTTCCTTGGGACCGTAGATAATGTGGTCATGGATATAGAAGAGGGTGAAGTCGACGGCATATTTGTTGGAGAAACGAATCCACTGCTCGTAGAAGAGTCTAAGAGTACGCTCGTACCATTTAGATGGGTTTCCGCTGTCGGAGATATCATCATATTGAGTCACTTCCCCGAAAGGATATCCATGTCCGGTGAGTCTGAATAGATCTTAAGGGAGGAAATAGATGTCTCCTAAAGTCGACGATTCGTGTTTCGTGGCTGAAGATGCCACTATCATCGGTGATGTTGAGCTCAAAGAGGGTGTGAGTATCTGGCCTCAGGCGGTCTTAAGAGGAGATCAAAACTATATCGAGGTAGGCGAAGGTTCCAATATCCAAGATCTCGTGATGGTCCACGTAGATTACGAAAATGAGGCTAAGATCGGAAAGGACGTGACCATCGGCCATGGAGCTGTCATCCATGGATGTGAAATCGGAGACGAGACGATCATAGGCATGAACGCGTCTGTATTGAGTGGTGCTAAAGTCGGAAAGGGATGTATAATAGGGGCTAACGCTCTAGTTCCACCCGGTAAAGAGATCCCGGATCACTGTATGGCTGTCGGTGTACCCGCAGATATAGTAAGAGAAGACGATGAGAGTCTTATAGAAAAGACAAAAGAGAATGCCGAGCATTATCACGATCTCCGCGATGCGCACAAGTCAGGAAGATATGAAAAGTATTGATCTTGCTATCGTCCTCTTATTTTAGATCACAGCCCATATCAAATTATATGACAGTTCCTCAATTGGTGGGAATAGAAAATCGAATGGAAGGTACTCCCATAGAGCTGCGAGCAGTATCGCTATGAGTACTAGGACTAAAAACAGCTTGATAAGCTGCCAAACCAACCAAGCTGCTAGTATGATCAAGAGTACTCCGATGAAGACCAATATGGGCACCGATACCATGGATATTCCTATCTACTAGGGATATAAGCTTTTTTTGAATCGAAGAGCGAAAAGATTAAAGTGTTCTCTAGAATGCTGAATTGATGATGTTCAAAAAACCCAAAAGATTCACAGTCGTTACCGGTAAGGGGAGAAGTTCTATCTCTTCTTTGAATGCAGTCGATAAAGCCATGATAGACGCCTCTATAGGTGAATTGAACTTGATAAAGGTATCCTCCGTACTGCCTGAAGGTATCGAAAAGAAGGATGAAATCCATGCTGAAGTAGGCGAACTTGTACCGGCGGTTTTGAGCGAATCGACAGGTGAAGATGAGGAAATAGCTGCTGGTGTGGCATGGGGATTTAGAAAAGACAAGAAAGGTGGATATGTGATGGAGATGTCTAGTAGTTCCGAAAGTATCGACCTTGGTGAATTTGAAAATGAATTGGAGAACAGGTTAAATGATATGGGTGATTCTAGAGACGTAGACCTCGTCGAGGTCGGCTCACGCTGCGAAAAGATGGTCGTTGGAGAAGATGAATCCGGCTGTGTGATAGCGGGTTTGGTGTTTTTACCATGAAGGATAAAGAATGTAAGTACGGTATAATCGTTTGCTCAGACTGCAAAAGCCCCAAAACCGTTCTCTTGAAGAACGAGACTACTGAGTGTCATCAATGCGGAAAAAGGATCACCATAAGTAAGATGAAACTGCATTTCAAAACGGATTCACGCGAAGAAGCCAGCTGGGCGGTCGGTAGATTGAACGCAAAGATGGAGGGCGGGGAGTTACCTGAGGATGAAAACGAAGAAGAGAACGATCCACATGTCAAGGCTTCTATCGAAGCCGACGTAGCTGATGATGAAAGGGAAAAGTTGGATATAATATGTAGAGTCCTCGGCGGAGAGTTAGGCTCGTTCGAGATCGATGACGTTCAAAAAGTCTATGAATTATTAGATAAAGAGGGTATAGAGGACCTAGAAAAAAAACTTAAGAGGTCAAAGGAGATATATGAAAAAGAGGAAGGGGTTTTTTGCAGGGTATGACTCCTGAGGTCTAGTTTTGATCTGTTCTAGACTGGAGCGACCGGGATCGCTGTGAGGAAACCGAACCAGGCCACAAGTATGAACAGTATAGCGACCGAAACCATGACCATCCTGTATTTATTATCTAGATCATCCCTGTATATACCGCCTAGTACCAGGAACAGACCTACTAAGAATATACCGATATCTCTGATGATCTGTCCAGTATACTCCATAGCGTTCTCGAACGCCTCATCATCCTGTTGCTCTCTAGGGGTTAGACCTGTATCTTCATCATCGTCCTCGTCACCGTATATATCGTCACCGTCATAATTTGTTGCGAACGGTGCAGCATGGATGATCAACATCCCGACCAGCAGTAGGACGAACCCGATTGTTATAACCTTTGCTAGGCCATCATTGCTTGTCAAGCCCTCCAAAAAACCACGTCGTGGAGGACGTTGTACTTGACGTTGTGGTTGCTGTTGCTGTGGAGGCTGCTGTTGTGGTGGTTGCTGTTCTGACCAATCTCCCTGTCCAGTGTCTTCTCTTGGACCGCCTTCATCTATTGGTCCTTCTTCATTCAAATTTATCACCAATCAATAAATCAATCTATTATATTTAAAATTTTTCTTCTATATATGATGATTTTTAATATTGTTGGAGGGTGAGATCGAAAAATATTAAAAAATAAAATGAAAAGTGTTTTCCTGATCGGGTTAAAACCGATGTTGACTAGCCTCAAAACAAGCCCATAGGTCCGTTAGTTAGGACTATTGTAAAGCCGATTATGGCTCCAACGATCAATAGCATAAGGAACAGTTTCTGTTTTTCTGTTAGATCATCAGCTTGGTAGAAAGCCCAAGAAGCTACGCCTCCGATCGCTAGCAGACCAATAGAGCTCAATAAATTAGCTACTGCGTTTATGTTTTCTTTCGTGTTGTAATTGTCTGGATCCTCTGCATCTAAGAAACCCGCTGTAGAGACCAAGATACCTCCTACGAACAGAAGTATGATGCCTAAAACGAGTGCCATACCTAGTGTTTCACTCAATTGTTCAGAGCTGAATGGCTGTGACCTAGGTGCGGGATGTCGAGGCGGTGGCTGTTGTTGGTATTGTTGTCTACCCTGAGGTTGTTGTCCTTGTGATCCCTCTTGTGATTGCTGCTGGGACCAAGGTTCTTGTTCGCTGCTCTCTCCGGGTGAATCTTCTCCTATCTGTCCTCCTTCATCCATTTTTTCACCAGATAATATATTTACCTATCGTATTTAAAATTTATCTTACTATATTTCACTCAAAATCTTTTATCATGTACGGCCTTTCTAAACTATATCCGAATTTTCTATAATAGTTTCTCGCGCCTACGCCACTGATAATCCTCAATTTACTCGCATGGTCTCTAGCTATCGTCTCGCACTCCTGTAGTATCTCAGAACCGTAACCTGAATGTTGATATCCGTCTCCCTTTTCGTGTACAGGGGTCATCTCTCCGACCACCTTCAGTTCTCTGATCACTGGAAGATGATCATCAGGTATCCTCAACCTTCCATAACCCAACATTATATCTTTTTCATCGCTCAAAGAGATGAAGTGTTCTTTTCCTTCAGATGCTTTATAAGTCAAATGGTCCAAGCCGATCGATTCCATGTCGATCACTTCTTCAGAATGTCCGGCTTCCCTGCATCTTATACATTCACAATCAGAGTCTTTTTTCTTGAGTTCTTCACGGGCATATTGTCTCAGATTGGTCTTTTTGACTCCAGCTTCTACTATCTGAGATGGGATGTCTCTCTGAACCCTCTGTATCCTAACGTATCTTGGGACCCTTGCTTTCATCTCGGCTATAAGTTCCGAGGCTCTTTCCGTAGACAAGGGTTCATACTCCCCAGCTTTCCAATCCTGGTAGATCTCTGTACTTTTGATCACCAGTGCAGGATAGATCTTCAGCATGTCCGGTTTGAATCGAGGATCATCGAACAATCTGATGAAGTCATCCAGGTCATCCTGCTCACTCATACCGGGAAGACCAGGCATGATGTGGTAACAAACTTTGAACCCTTTGTCTTTAGCTGCTCTCGTTGCTTCGATCGAATCCCTAACTGTATGGCCTCTTTTGATATCCTCTAGAACTTCGTCTCTGATAGACTGAACGCCTATCTCAACTTTTGTCGCGCCTAGGTCTAGCATCTTATCGAGTTCTGAAGGACCGCAGTGATCCGGTCTAGTCTCTATTGTCATACCGATGCATCTTCTGCCTGCACTTTCATTGATTTTTTGAGCATGCTTTAGGCTTTGAGACCTACGACCATTCAGGGCTTCAAAACATCCTTTGACAAAATCCTTCTGATAGCTCCAATCCCGGTCAGGAAAAGTTCCTCCCATTATTATCATATCGATCTTGTCGGTTTTATGACCTATAGCTCGGTACTGTTCAAGCCTGTCTTTGACCTGTTCGTATGGGTCGAATCCGTTCCTTGCTCCCCTTAATGCAGCGGGCTCTTCACCAGTATATGATTGAGGGCTGGGATCTTCGCTTTTTGGACCTCCAGGACACATCCTACAGCGGCCGTGAGGGCACTCTTCAGGTGAAGTCATAACAGCTATCACCGATACACCTGACTTTTTACGAGAGGGTTTCCTTTGAAGCACGTGCACGACGTCTTCTCTATCCACGTCGTCCATCCCATCCACAACTTCTAGGATCTCTGAGTTCTTAGGAAGTTCGTCCCTCCCATGTTTTTTACAGAGCCTCATCTTGGCCTTTTGAAGCTCATCGGGAGTGCTTATCTCTCCCTCGATTATACCGCTGATGATATCTTTAAAGTAACTCATCGATGATAGTTTTCGAGTCGAGAGTATAACAATCTTTTGCCTGCAGTAGATGAGGAGATCGGTAAAAAGGAAAAGAGATATATAATTGATAGCAGTAATCATTACTGGTCGCCAACGGGCTCATAGTCTAGCCACGAGGAATAAATTCCTCTTGCTCACCAAGCAAAGCTTGACTCATGGTCCCCATCTAGACATATTCGCCAACGGGCTCATAGTCTAGCCACGAGGAATAAATTCCTCTTGCTCACCAAGCAAAGCTTGACTCATGGTCCCCATCTAGACATATTCGCCAACGGGCTCATAGTCTAGCTGGTTATGACGTCGCCTTGACATGGCGGAGGTCGCCGGTTCGAACCCGGCTGAGCCCATTTTTATTCAATTTTTACTCGCTAATCAGGATCATTTCCGCGTGATAAATTGTTGTTGGTCGATCGGCAAAAAAGTCAAAAGCAGATAGATGAAAATAATCGAAGTGATCGGATTTCAAATCAAAAGAAGGATACAGAGTATACTTCAGGAAAAGCTCGGTCAGATGAAAGTTTCGAAGAGCCGTTCTATAGAAAAACTCCATTCATCGCTATCATCGTTATCCTGATCTTGATATCAAGCTTTGTAGTGTACGAACTCTATACAGATTATACTGCCGCAACAAATCTAGAATTCGATGTCAAAGGTTCTGGTCCTCCAAACCCTGGTCTGGGATCTATAGAGATCCCGATCATCATGAGTTTTAGAAATCCTTCTAACTTCGATACACCACCTATCAACGCGGAGTATGACATCTATATCGAAGGTGAATACATCGGAGACGGCGAAGTACCATTAGGTATCGTTTCGGCCGGTGAAACGAAGATAGACGAACAGACACTGACGGTTTACTATGAAGAGATCAGCGACACGCTTGAAGAGACATTGATAGAGGATGATTTTACCGTCACCATCGAAGGCGAAGTACAGGCCGATATCATCTACAGATCGATCCCCGTGACCCGGGATATCGAGGCGAGCTATACATTCCATCGAGAACCAGATGTTATAGACGGACTTTAGGTCTACCATTAAAAGATCGGTTCTTGTTTCAGCTAACTCTGATCGTGTTTCAATCTTTTTAAAAGCTCTATCGCTAACAACCTGTTCAGAGGTGAATTGTCATTACCACAGTCTGGAGAGAACGTGCAGGAAGGGCATCCCTTAACACTATTACAAGAACATCTCTTCAACCTTTTGATAGATCTTGATGCTAGTTCTTCAAAAAGTGTGTAAGCATCGTGTGAGAAACCCACGCCACCGTCCACCGCGTCATATATGAAGATGGCCGGTTTACCTACCTCGGGATGGAAGTCAGTAGAGATACCTCCCACGTCTTTCTCGTCTATCAGCATAAGCACCGGGAGCATGTGTATCAAAGAATGCTCAGCAGCATGTAGACCACCCTGGTAGTTCATCTTTTGATCTTTCAACCATCCCGGCTCACCCGTTTTTTTCCGGGCGGCTTCTCTCAACGAATCTTCTATTTCATCCGGGATCTCCAACCAGGTGACCTGAGTTTCTATCTCTACCGGATCTAAATCCAAAGGATCGGTTGAGATCACTTTATCGTCCTCGAGTTTCTTCTTTTTGAATGCGAAATGATCTATAGTGACCTTTCCCATACCTCTATTAACCTCATATCCACCCGCTATCCTTTGGTCCTCGACCTTCAAATCGGATATGTTCGTGTCCCTTAAAGTGTCAGTGTAGTAATCGGTATCGATCGGTTCTAGTATTATTTTTGGATTTACTCCTTCGTTGAACTCTACCGTTTGGAAGTATTCACCCTTGTGAAGATATATCGCACCGGGATGGAATTCTCTGTATGCTCTTGTTTTATCTACATCTGGAAGACTCTCTACCTCGCCTTCCTTCCTTATCTGTACCTGGAATGTATCGGAACTGACACTATAAAGATCTATATCTTGTTGAGGAAAATCGTTTCTCACATATCTGATCCCGTTATCTAATCCTCCGGTCAAGGAACCCTCCATCTTCCACATCCGTGCTCCGTTTTTCAGTCTTTCACCGAAAAACTCACGATCCCTTAGAGTTAGCGGTGATTCATGAGCGGCAGAAAGCAGATGTCGCGAAAAAACATGATTATTAGAAAGATCGATAACAGCGTTCTCAACGGGTTCTCCTAAAAGATGATCCGGCTCGTCAACGATGAATTGATCTAATGCAGAATTGAACGGTACGAAAAAGGACATCACGTCTTCTTTTTCTCTTCCGGCTCTTCCGATCTGCTGCCAGAAACTGATCCTGGATCCCGGATATCCTGAGAGTACAGTAACATCTATATCTCCGATATTTATCCCGAGTTCTAAAGCCGTGGTGGAGACCACACCGTCTATATCACCCCTGCGGAATTCAGCTTCGGTTCTTCTCCTCTGTTTTTTGGAATGGCCAGCATGATAAGCTTCGATTTCAGATCTTTTATCATCAAATTCTTCTTCCAATATCTCCTCAGTCCAAAGTGCATCCAATTCAGTCATCTTTCTCGAAGGAGCGAACATAAGCGTCTGAAAACCCTTCTCAACTAAAAAGGCCATGAGTTCACTGCTCTCGCGGTGTGTGCTTTTTTTCACCTCCATCTTATCATGTATATCTGGAGGATTCCAAAACATCAGAGACCTCGTCCCTCTCTCGCTCCCATCATGTCTTATTATCTTGAATCCCTTTCCCGTTAGATTTTTTGAGTGCTCTTCAGGATTTCCCAGAGTAGCGCTGCATAGTATAAATCTAGGATCCTGATTGTAGTATTCGACCAATCTTCTCAGTCTTCTTATTATCCATGCGACGTGTATCCCTAGGAGACCTCTATAATGGTGAGCCTCGTCCACCACGACAGCTTTCAAGTCTTCAAAAAAATCAGCCCATTTTTCGTGATGACCTAGATAAAGATTCAAGCCAGTGAAGTTAGTGAGTATGACATCAGCTTGATCTCTAGCTTCTCTTTTACTATCGGTTGAAACGTCGCCATCATAGATACGTAGGTCAACTTCTAAATCCAGTAGAGAAAATATACCTTCTAATTCTTCTTTTTGATCTCTAGTAAGAGCTTTGGTCGGAAAGATCAAAAGTGCTTTAGAAGAACTGTTTTCGCTGATAAGGTGTGCAAGGGACAGTGCATATGCGAGGGTTTTACCAGAGGCCGTACCGGTGGTCAAACATACATCTTCTCCATGGAGAAAATGATCTATAGCTTGAGCTTGATGAGAATACAGTGATAAATCGTTCTCTTTTAAGCTATCCTTGATGAAGTCATTCAATGATTCACTCTCTTTGTATTCCGCACTTTTTCTAGGTATAGTCGTAGAAAAGGCGATCTGATCTGCGTAATCACTGTAGGCGGATTTGATATACTCCTCATCCATCACTATTTGGTATCCGACAGAGTGATAAGGCTTTTATGGTGCGGATGCATCCTGATTATGATGAAGATACTTCACCTCCCAGGCGAGAGCGTGAGAGGATATTCAGGAAAAGACGTCAGGGATATTATTTCTTATTTTGACCCCGATCTGACTATCACGAGTAACATGATAGATTTTCAGAGAAAAAAGGTCAAGGACGATATCACCTGTGAATTTATCGACCTAGATATTTTAGACGGTCTTTTCGAGAAAACTGTCGGGAACGAAGACCTGATCGTACTGACTAAAGAACAATGTCTTTCCGACATCGATCTGAACGGTGACAAAAAAACGATCGTCATGACTGACTTGATAGAAGAAGATATGGACCCGATAACCTTTGATTACCAGTTGACCAACACATCAATAATAGATGATCTAGAGGAAAAATGTATCGATCTTAGATTGTTCTCAACCAGTATCGAGGCTGGAAAGAAGCCGACCTGCAAGGGTCAAACGATATATGGTTTAGGCACGTCTGAAAATATGGGTGATGTGAAGGTGCCCTGTGTTCTGACAGGAGACATGCCTCATATAGAAACTCTAGACGTGAGTAAAGTCGGGATCTCCGCTGTTCCGGGGTTGGGAAGGAAATTTTCCACTCTACTGGAACGAAGAGGTATATCTTCAAGGGATGACCTGTGTGCCTGTGAGCCTTCTGATCTTCTGAGTTGCGACGGTATCGGAGCTTATAGGAGTACGAAATGGATAAGCTCGGCTAAGGCGATGGAGGATCAAAAAGTCTACAGGATCCAAAAAGATGACCTCAGAGCAAAACATAGGATCTTTATAGATATCGAAACCGACTCTTTGAATCCTTCTATCATATGGCACATAGGTATTTTCGATGATGATAGGGGAGTGTATGAGTATTTTTTAGAAAAAGAACCTGCTCGGAGAGGAAGGATAATTAGAAGGTTCGTCGACCATATAGAAGAGATAGGAGGGAAAGATACGGTCCTTTTGGCATGGTACGGTGAAAAGTTCGATTTTTATCACCTCGAAAATTTTATCGATGAGCACTCTCCCGAAAAAAAATCAGCATGGGATGATACCGACAAGATCGATTTCATGAAGTGGGTCGATGATCACGCAGCTCTGCCATGCAGAAGTTCTAAGCTCGAAAATGTTGCCATGAGAATCGGTTACGAACCAGATCTGTTGGGTCTTGACGGTGGTGAAGTAGGCAAGATGTATTCAGAATACATGGAAGATAGTAAAAAAGAGCTGGATTGGGAAAAGTTAAAACTTTACGGCAAAGAGGACGTCATGGAGATGAAATACATATACGACAGGATCGAAGAGGCCCCTATGGTCTATGATCTAGGCGATATCAAAAAAGTTTACAGAAGATGATACTCCATCGAGGTACATGTTAATTAGTATTAAGGGTTGCACCATAATATATAATAATATCTTTTTACATATACTGTCAGATGGGTGACAACGTCTAGGTAAGAGGGTAATATAGATGAAAAGGATAGATCATGAAAAGGATGGACCTGATAATACTTCTAACTTCATGGAGGGTCTAAGCCCTTCGATAACGGACGCTCTAGAAAACATCGAAGGTGAACACGAGGTCTATGAAGAAAAGAGCGCTAAGCAGTTAGCATCTCTTTGTATGAAATATCTTCAGAAGGAAAAAGAGGTCCCTAAAAGAGACTTGAAGATGTCCATTTATCTTAAATTTTTAGATGACCCAAACGAAAATGTTATCAGAGAGATCCTTAAAAAAAATGAAGAACTTACAGAAAAAGATCTCTGGGAGATGAGTAGAGCATTTTTAGATCATATCCACGATAATACAGATGTTATCACTATCGAAAAAAACGATTATGATCATAAGTATATATGGAAGGAATGAAGTTCAGATAAATGATCACCATGTCTGGTCTTCCTCAAAAATACGCGAAACTGAGTAAATATCTATCGTATATACTTCGTCATGAGCCGGAAAAAGCCGGTCTTGATCTAGATAGAGAGGGTTTTGCAGATATCGATGCAGTTTTAGAGGCGTTAGAAGACACTGAACATCTTTGGTCTTCAATAGAAGATATCGAATATCTTATAGATAACAGTGATAAGAGAAGATTCGAGATAAAAAATGGAAAGATTAGAGCACTCTACGGTCATTCGATATGTGTAAAAATAGACAAAGATGAAAAACCACCAGTGAAGCTTTATCACGGTACTTCACCAGATTCATTACCATCTATCCTTGAAGATGGACTGAAACCCATGGGAAGACAATATGTTCATCTCTCTATCTCTAAAAAGGAAGCTTTAGAGGTGGGAAAAAGACACCATCCCGATCCGCTGATACTGGAAGTGGATTCCCTAGCGGCCTGGAAGAACGATATTGATTTTTATGATAGAGGTGATGTCTATCTCGCAAAAGAGATACCTCCTCAATATTTGGATAGTATAGATAACCCAGGATAGTAAATATGAAGATAAAAGTTGACGGTGGGTTTAGAGAAAAGATCGCTAAAAAAGGATATATTAGGTGATGACTCAGTTCGGTCACCAGGCCTCTTCCATCAGGGCCGAGAAAGACTTGTCTTTCATCGAACTATCATCATTTCCTCTTTTATCGGGAATTGATCGTTCGTCTGAAAGATCGGCACGCCATCTTATCCCCCCTATCTCGACATGATTCATCAGATCTCCATCATCCCCTGAAGCGAAAGTCTCGATTATAAGATTGATATCGGAGCCGTATATATCTGATAATTTATCAGGATACCATGAAAATGTTATCACTTCTCCGTCAGGTTCTTCAATTTCCATCCGCCCGCTTTCGGCGATAACACGCTCATCATCGATTATTATCATATTCAATTCAGGTAGTGGAGGGAAGAAGAATTCCTTTTTGGTCCTTCTGGCCTTTACGAGTATTTTCTGTTCCTTTCCCAGTTCCAGTTTTGCCGGTGGCTTGGGAAAATCCATCCTCAAAAATGACCTTTTCTTGTCCTCTAAAGATCGTAACCAATCATCGGTGTCTTTATGTGGGTCGTTCCTCAATGTTTCAACGTCACCTTGAAAATTTTCCATGTCTATAATAGACAAAGGTTCTAATAATTCTGAAGAGCTATCACCTTTTGTATCTTTAGGTTTAGAGCCTGTTTCTTCGATATCCTGTTTATTTTCGATAGATTTGGCGGAGGATTCTAGTTTATCTAAAAAACCTTGGTCTTCCTCAGTTTTATCTGAAACGCTTTCTGAAGGTACTGATGAGTCATCATCTGATCTATATGTTTCGGTCTTATCATCAACAGAGACTTCCGACAATCTTTTTTTCTGCTTTTGAAGGGCCTTGTCCTGTTTTGTTTTATAGGAAATATCACGAGCCTTGATACAAGTTTTACAGATATCTAGAGTTATCTCATTTCCTGCGAACTTGCAGCGCCATTCATCAACAAAGATGCACATCGCCTGCACCTCCTGTTGATTCTAAAAAGATGGATCTGTTTAGAACGTCACTGGTGAATGATACATTTCTTTCGATAGAGAGTTCCTCTTCAGATGTTTCCAAAGTCCTTTCATCGATACTATTTGTTCCTACAGTGTTCACTTCCCACTCTATCGCTCCGTATTCGATGGTGTTTCGCGCCACTCCAGGCTGACCACCTGTATGCTCTCCTACGAACTCCAACGTGATTCCTTGTCCAGATGGATCGATCAAGTCTTCTGTATCGAAGTCGAAATAGTGAACTTCGCCTTCAGGATCGTTTATTTCTAAGTCTTCAGCTAATGTATCTATGAGTGTACCATCCTGATAAAGCTCGATAGTAACGTCCGGATCCGTACGGGTACCTATATCTGTCCTTCTCAGAAGTACTCCGATGGTCTGTATACCTTCTAATTCGGAATCAGGATCATCCATTCCTACCTCAAGTTCTGTATCATCATCTGTATCGACAGCCTCGTACCAGTTCTCATAGGCATCAGTACTCTCGGGATCGTGTTGTAGATATTCTATATCACCTTCGAGATTATCGGTGGTTAGTTCTTCGACTGGATAGAGTTGAGCAGGGGGTTCGATCACTGTAACTGTTACTGAATCTTCATCATCTTCACTTGTTACTATAGCCTCATATTCTCCCGCATCTTCTCCATCAGTTGTCCAGGTAAAGGTTTCATCATATGTTTCTCCGGGATCGATGGTAACATCATTATCGGTTACACTACGTACTATGTCACCATCTTCATCTTCAACAGTGAACTCGATGTCCTGAGTATCTTCTATCTCTCCGGTGTTGGTAACAGTATAATCCACTTCGAGCGTTTGTCCTTCTATAACCGGATCATCATGATCAATGATCTCGACTTCGAAGAACGGT
>JAFDTP010000178.1 GCA_019594195.1 Thermoplasmata archaeon | reverse complement strand
TTACTCGGTTATTCCAGAGAAGAGATTACGGAGATGAATATTGCAGATCTTGCACCAGAGGAGAGGCTCGAGGAGTATCAAAAAACTTTCCAAAATATAGTTGAAGAGGAAAAAATACACACGGAAATGACACTCATTGACAAAGATGGAACTAAGATTCCGGTTGACCTTAATGCAGTCTTACTACCAAACGGGAGAATTTACGGTAGTTGTAGAGATATTAGCGAAAGAAAAGAAGCTGAGGAAGAATTGAAGAAAAAGGAGGAGAAATATCGCAACATATTCGAGCAGTTCCAGGACCTATACTATAAAGCCGATGCTGAGGGCAACATCAAAGAGCTTAGCCCTTCCGTAGAACCCCTCTCAGGCTACACTCGAGATGAGCTTATAGGAGAACCTGTTAGTAAGGTCTACTCAGATCCTGAAGAGCGAGCAGAGCTGTTAAATGAATTGTTAGAAAATGGCAAAGTGAAGGACTATGAAATAAAGCTTGAAAAAAAGAGCGGTGAAATAGCTATCGTTTCTATTAATTCACAACTAATAAAAGATGAAGATGGAGATATAAAGGAAGTAGAGGGCACTATCAGAGATATCACAGAAAGGAAAGAGGCTGAAGAAAAGCTTCGAGAGAGTGAACAGAGATTGGATCTAGCTCTCAAAGGAGCAGAACTAGGTGTTTGGGACTGGAAGGTGAAAACAGATGAAGTAAAATATAGTGAACAGTGGGCCGAGATGCTTGGGTATAGTCATGATGAGATAGAACAGGACCTGGCTTCTTGGGAAGAACGGCTGCATCCAGATGAACGACCAAGGGTTAAAGACGAATTAGAAAAACATTTGGAGGGTGAGACTGAGTTATATAAAACAGAACACAGGATGAAGACAAAATCGGGAGATTGGATCTGGGTAAAAGATGTAGGAAAGTGTTTGAAAAGAGATGAAAACGGGGAACCAGTGAGAGCAACAGGGATACTTGAAGATATAACTGATCGGAAGGAATTTGAGAAGAAGTTGAGAGAATCTGAGAAAAGATACAAACAACTTTCTGAAGAACTAGAAAACATCCTGGATCATATACCGGGCCTAGTCTATTACAAAGATACAGAAAACAATCTCATCAAAGTCAATAAGAGGCTTGCTGAAGCACATGACATGTCTAAAGAAGAGATGGAAGGAAAGAGCCTATTCGATCTATATCCCGAAGAAGAGGCCCAGGATTATCTAGAAGATGATAAAGAAGTCATAGAGAATCGAGAACCGAAGTTGAACATGATAGAACCCTGGTCCCCAGACGAGGAGAGATGGATGAGTACCAGTAAGATACCGTACATAGTCGATGGTGAGATAAGGGGGATAATAGGTATATCTATCGATGTAACAGAGGAGAGAAAGAACCGTCAGAGAGTAGAGCTTCTACATACCATATTACGTCACGATATCAAAAACAAAGCGCAGGCTGTCCAGGGATACCTTCAATTACTAGAGGAAGAGGAAAAGGAATTTTCAAAAGATTCCCAGGAACTGGTCGAGGGGGCACTCACAGCGAACAAAGAAAGTGTAAATCTGATACAAAAAGTGAGACTTCTTCTTGATGCACAGGAAGAGGAAATAAAACCCGTAGAGATCGTCTCGACGATCAAAGATACCGTCGAATCGAACAAACCGATGGCTGAAAGTGAGGGGATCGATCTGTTAATGGAGTGTCCATCAACAGAGTGTAAAGTGGAGGGTGGTTCTCTGCTTCGTGAGGTTTTTCAGAATCTCATCGAGAACTCGATCAATCATTCTGAGGGGAGCAGGATAAAGATAGTTGGAGAGGTTAAGGATGATGAAGTAGTATGTAGTATCGAAGACGATGGAAAGGGGATACCCGATGATAAGAAAGATATCGTATTTGAGAAGGGGTATACCACCGACGAAGAGAGAGGGACCGGGCTGGGTCTATTCCTTGTGAAGAATTTGCTGGAGAGTTACGGCGGCAGTATAGAAGTAGAAGATTCGGATATGGGTGGAACCCGTTTCATCGTTCATCTTGAGAAGGTGGAATCATGAGAGATAGAGAAGAATTGAAGGAAGAATTGGAGCTGTATAAAGAGCGATTAGAAGAAGCGATGACCGCTGGAAATCTCGCGTGGTGGGAGATGGAACTTCCATCAGGAGAAGTGAGATTCAACGA
>JAFDTP010000150.1 GCA_019594195.1 Thermoplasmata archaeon | reverse complement strand
GCACTTTTCTCCCAAGCATATCTCTTCCGAAATACGGACCTGTTCCGGCTTTCCCGCTAACTTCTCAGGCTCATCTGCTTCTTTTCGAAGAGTTATACAGGGCTTACCGGCCCGGTTCGGCGGACAATAATTTGCGCATTCATAATTACAGCGCTCGGGCTGACATCTATCGAGATCAACCACCGCTAAGCTCTCTTCGGCCATCTTACACCCTCATATCTATTAATGAAATATCCATAGATAACAATATATAAACGTTCAAGAACTATAAAACTTGTACGTTCTTTCCCTGTGCTAATAATCGTACGATCTCGCCATCCTCGTCTCTGACCGGTCTGATCGAGAAATCGACTTCTACCTTTTCGTCATCCTTTCCTTTATGAGTCGCTCTAAATCGGACTATCTCTCCCTCAGAAGCTTTATCTATACTCTCTTTCAATCTCTCCTGATCTTTTTGGGTATGAGCCCACCAAGGCGTCTCCCAAAAATATTTTCCTCTAACATCCTCGTTAGAAAGCCCTAACAATTCAAGAGAAGACTCGTTCGCCTTGAGGAGTCTACCGTCGAGTTCTAATATCCCAATGTAAATCTCCGGATCGTGGAATATGGAATCTAACAACATCTTGCTCTTTTTCAATTCTCTGAGAAGCTGTCTATTTTTTTCTTTCGTCCTGTGATGTGTGACTTCCTGTTCTATCGCCTGGGCCAAAATACTGTATTGATCTCTTGGATCTCCTCCTTTCTGTATATATCTGTCAGCTCCGAGATTCAAAGCTTTCATGGCTACCTCTTCTCTGCCTTTGCCAGTGAACATTATGAACGGGATATCGTTACTTTTTTCCTCTCTTATCCCTTCTAAAAATTCCAACCCGTTAGTGTCGGGCATCTGATAATCTGATACGATTACTTCTATATCTTTTTCATTTAGCAAACTGCAGGCTTTTTCAGGAGATATGGCTGTAATGACTTCGAGGTCCTGGTCCATCCTTTCTAAAAATATTTTAGACTGTTCCAATAGAGATCTCTCATCATCTACCAAAAGTGTCTTGATAGCCATGATCAGCCCTGATTATAACTCAGTTATATAGCTTCTTATATAAAGTAATGATGGTTTTTTATCAAATTATAATAAAAAAAACACTGTCCGTATCAAGTGGTAACCAAATCATTCACTCACTTACCTTTTACTACAGCTACTGTACATTCAGCCTCTTTCAAAACCTTTTCAGTCGTACTACCGAAGATCAGTTCTGAAAATCCTGAAGCGCCGTGGCTGCTCATGAATATCATATCGTTTTCTTTCGATTGATCGACTATCCTCTTGTATGGTTTACCTATAAGATTTCTTGTCTCTATATCAACACCCATCTGATGGGCTTTCTTCCTCACCTCTCTCAACGCTTTTTCACCGGCTTTTTCCATAGTACTTCTTACTTCTTTTTGGTCTCTTTTCTTGTCGAGTTTTTCTAGGGTCGAGAAATCGATCACGTATATACTCAGAGCGGGAACATCCATCGCCTGCGCGACCTCTAGACCTTTCTCCACGCCTCTCTCCGCCATCTCAGATCCATCCGTCGGCACGATTACCCTCTCGTACATGTTTTTACAAAGACATAAAAGACTATAAAAAACTATCATCTTAGTTCTTTCATAAAAAATCTAGATTTGAAGCTCGATGAAAGTGATATTCAGAATCTTCCAAACATATCACTCGAACCACTTTTACTGGGCGATCTCCGATATTTAGACGAATATGCAGAAACTTCCTCGACCACGTAGGTACCTGCCCAATCATCACCGAAACGTACACCATCTGTTTTTATACCTGAAACACTCATATACAAAAATAATTGACCCAACAATGGTATTATCCAGATGAGCCTTTCCGAATTACGGATGAGTGCCTGTTTTAAGCTGATCGGATTTTTTCCCCGATCTATGACCTTTATACCGGCAATACTTTTTCCAACAGTATTCCATTTTGTTTCGAGTACGGAAAAATATAATAATTCGGGTGTGACAAAAACCATCAATATACCGAGTATCAGAAAAAAACCTCGGAGGTAAATAATCGATATGATGAGGATGGGTAAAGAGATGAAAAAGGCACAGACAAGACCGTCAATTCTAAAAGCTAAATATCTGGAATAAAATCCGGCATGTGATATACTAGAAATGTCGAAATCATCTTTCCGATCTTTATCCCAAGCCGTTTCTTCACCTTCCATATCTTGATTTTTGAACTACGATCCATCATATATAATTTTTGATATTTTTTTAAAGGATTCTCACCGAAGTTTGAATATGATCATCATCTCAAATCGACATCAAATTATTTATTCATTCAAGCCATTCGAAAAACAGATGGAATGGAGATTCATACCTAAAGAAAAAATTGATCCTTATTTCGCTATCGCCTTAGAAGAGGCCCTTCTTGAAGAGGTTTCCAAAACTGAAACCCCAATACTTCGATTCTGGGAATGGGAAGATGAAGCCGTCACTATAGGAAGGAGTCAGAAAGCCAGTAATGAAGTCGACCTAGGACTTTGCAGAGATGAAAACATAGGCGTGATAAGAAGGCCGAGCGGAGGTGGAGCCATGTACCACTCTCCCGGAGACGAGATCGTTTACAGCGTCATAGCTCCAAAAGACCTATTTCCTGATGATATAACCTTGATCTATAGGAGGATCTGTACCAGATTAGCAAACATATTTGACCAAATAGAGATAAAAGCGGAGTTCGTAAAGCCCAACAGCATCTTTGTAAGGGAACATAAGATCTCAGGTAACGCTCAAAAGATAACTAGCGAAGATGTCCTCCAACACGGCACCGTACTTTATAGTCCTGATCGAAAGACGATGTTCTCAGCATTGAAAGATTCTCACACCGAGGATAGATACATAAGTTCTGACATGAACTCTGTGACGGGTATCTCAGAACTCGTTGATATCTCATTCGATGATCTTTATCAACTTTTGAAGTCCGGATTGTTAGAGGGAAAAGAACACTTCACTGAAAAGATACGGAAAGAAGAATTAGAGAGAGCGAAAGAACTAGTAGATAAAAAATATGGGAAAGAGGGTTGGAATCTCACACCATAGATCATTCCAAAGGAATCTTCTCAGGATCTTCTAGATATTCTATCAGTGTGTTTAGGAACTTAGCGACTTCAGCCCCATCTACTACTCTATGATCGAAGGACACACTGAGCTGCATCAACTTTCTCGGGAATATATATCAATCAACGACTCTAGGTAGTTCTCTTATCTTTCCAGTTCCTAGGACCGCAACATTTGGTG
>JAFDTP010000164.1 GCA_019594195.1 Thermoplasmata archaeon | reverse complement strand
TTTCGGCTCTTTCTGTATATCGGCTGTAACTACTTTCGCCCCTTCTTCGCTAAAAACTTTCGCTATGGATCTACCTATCCCAGATGCTGCTCCAGTAACTATAGCTACTTTATTTTCTAATCTCATCATTCTCACCCAATAACAATGTTATGTCTAATTAGTATATAAAACCCTCGACAGAGTGAATTTTCTTTTTCTTAAAGTTCAGATCAGATATCAAATTCCTTTTTTATCTTCTCGATAAGCTCTTCAAAATCTTATTCATATCATGAAACGGAAATCTAGTCTGCTGGACAGCTATCTTCCGCATCCTATGCATTTGTCTTGATCAAGTTTTACATCTCTCATAAATGTCACCAGCTTTTAGCTAAGCGCCCCAGTCTTGATAGTCTCCTTCTCTCAGATCATTTATCAGACCAAGAGCAGCTTTAGCTCCTTCTCCTACAGCGGCGCTTATCTGCCTCGCTCCACCGACACAATCTCCCGCGGCGTAAACTCTCGGTACGCCGGTGAACATGTCTTCATCTACGGAAAGAACACCATCTTTGATGGTGATCCCTAAACTTCGAGCGAAATCTAGACTTCCACTACTGCCTTCAGCGATCATCAAACCGTCCATCTGTTGGATTTGACCTTTTATCTTAAGACCTTCAAGTTCATCATCCCCCACTACTTCTTCGATATCTCCTTTTTCCACAGGTATATCTCGTTCTTTCAACTTTTTGAGCAAGCTTTCGGGCATCTCGAGTTCATCACCGTTGGTGTATATCTTGATATCTTCAGTGTATTCATACAATTCTAGTGCCTCTTTGGCTACAAGATCCTCTGAGCCTATAAGACCTACTTTTTTACCCTTGTAGAGAGGTGCATCGCAGACAACACAATAACTGACACCTTTTCCTTCGAACCTATTGATACCCTCGATCGGTGGCTTTTCGTGTTGGATGCCTGGAGATATGATCAGACCTTTGCTTTTGAATTTTTTGTCCGTAGTTTCAACAACATAGCCTTCACCACTAGAGTCTATCTTCGTTAGTAGGGCTTTATCTTCTAATATATCCGTGCCAAACCGTTCGGCTTGTTCACGTCCTTTGTCTAGGAGAGCCTTCCCAGAAATACCCTCAGGAAAACCGAAGTAATTGTCGATCTTTTCGGCTTTTTCAAGCAACTTATCCGCTTCATCCAAAATCAACGTTTCCAGTTCAGCCCTAGAGGTGTAAATGGCTGCGGATAAACCTGCAGGTCCTCCACCTATAACTATAACGTCGTAAATATCATCAAATTCTTCTTCCATCTCTGATTCCTCCAATATAAAACTGATTTCAGTACTTAAATTCTTTTTGAATACTTTAAACATTTTAATCACCATAATGTGAGTAAATTATATAAAGGAGATTTTCATTTCTAGTTTTGATGAATAAAAATGAACTTATGATGCCTTCAAAAGATACGAAATCTAAGATATTACGATTCTTATCTGAAAAGGATCTAACAGCTTTAGATATAGCAGAAAGATTGGACGTGAACGAAAGTGCTGTGCGCCGACATCTCGATAAACTTGAGAGTTTAGGGATGGTAAACCACGATTTCAAAAAGGTCGGAAGAGGACGTCCGAAAAAATTCTTTAGATTGACAGAAAAAGGGATGAGAGCCTTTCCTAGGGAACCCGAACTCTTGTTGAATTTACTGATCAAAAATCTAGATGATGATCTCGATGAAGATGTGTTTGAAGATATATCAAAAAAGATCGCTGATGGCCTTAAAGATCACTTTCCAGAGACCTCGTCTGATGAATCGTTGGAAAAAAAGATCGAAAAGGTAGTTCAAGGTTTCAATGATCTAGGATTTTACTGCTCATTTGATCAAAAAAACGGTTCCTACTCCATAAAGTACAAAAACTGTGCTTTCGGAAGGATCCCACAAGAACAGGGTACTTGGCTTTGCAAAGTCCACCGGATGCTTTTGCACGATCTACTCGATGGAGCTGATTTAGAACAACCTAAATCTATGATGATAGGAGATAAAATATGTTTGCAAAATGTAGGTGATTGATATGAAAAGGGAAATAATAGAAATAGACCCCGATAAATGCACCGGATGTGGTGAATGTGTTAAAGGCTGTCCAGAAGGAGCATTACAGGTGATAAATGGTAAGGCTAGATTGATAAACGAGGCCTTTTGTGACGGGTTAGGCGCGTGTATAGGAGATTGTCCTGAAGATGCTATAGAGATAATAGAGAGAGAAGCGGAACCTTACGATGAGAAGACGGTAGTTGAGAACATCGCTGAGCAGGGCGAAGACGTGCTGAAGGCGCACTTAGAACATCTGAAAGAACATGGCCAAACAGATCTGTTAGAAGAAGCATTAGAACATCTCGAAGAACTCGGTATAGAAAGTCCAGTCAAGATGAAGAAAGCTGATAAGGGTCATAGCTGTCCAGGATCGGCAATGACTCAATGGGATAATGAACAGGCAGGCGGAGATGAAGGAGGTAGGATCAACTCTCGGCTTGATCAGTGGCCGGTCCAGTTAAATCTGGTGCCTGTACAAGCTCCATTCTTTGAAGATAAAGAATTGGTCATCGCAGCCGACTGCGTTCCCTTTGCATATCCCAATTTC
>JAFDTP010000114.1 GCA_019594195.1 Thermoplasmata archaeon | reverse complement strand
CATGATAACTATTGGAACCAGTAAAGCTGCCTGGGCTATAGCGTAAGGTAGAATCTGTGGGATCATGTGTTTAGCGATTATCCTACCAGATCCTGAACCTAGTGATTCTGCAGCTTCTATGTAAGTGTCTTTAGCGACCTGTAATCCTCTAGAACGTATCACTTTGGCTGCTCCACGCCACATCAGCAAGGCATAGATCAACACGAAAACCCATATGGAACGACGCCAGAACTGTAGTGTGATGATCAGTATAGGAAGTGTTGGTATGCCCATCAATATCTCGTTGACCCTCTGCATGAACTCATCGACCCAGCCGCCATAATAAGCGCTTGTCATGCCAAAAGAAGTTCCAAAGAAGATCGTTGTGAGTGCTACGAGTCCACCAGCGATCAGTCCGTATCTAGCACCCCAGACCCATCCTTGGAAGATGTCTCTACGACCAGAGTCAGTGCCCATAACACCATAAACTGCTCCTGAAAAAGTAACGCTAGCCTCGTCCACCTCTAAGTTGATGCCGTCTAATTGAACTTCCACTTGATAGTCTCCTTTCAATCTATCGGGTCTCTCCATCCAGTCTTCTCCTCTCTCACTGAAGAGAACTCTTTGGAGATTGAGATTATGTGGGGCCCGAGTTGGTCCTATGCCATGTTCAGTTCTAAGATAGTGAGTTGCGTGGCTGTGAATAGCTTCTTGAGCCTGGAGCCTTCTTTGCATGCTTACAGTTTCACTGAATTCACCAACTCCATCTCTAGGAAGGTCTTCATATGTGATATTTACTCCATCAGGTCTCCTAAGCAGGACCCGTCTCCTCCGATATGAATCAGCAGATCCGCTAAACCTGGTGAATATCTCTCTTGGTGGAACATCGTACTCCATGTTGTAATTGAATACATATCTATGCCTGTAAAGTACACCTGCAGAAGGAACTACTATCTCCTGAAGAAGCTGCTCTTCTTCATCCTCAGAAACCATATAGAAATAAAGATCGTGTGTTCTTTCCTCTGGATTAACTATGTCCACTTCTATCGGCTCTGGATCGTAAACTTTGAGCTCGTCTTCAACTTTTATCTGATACATCCTGTGTTCGCCTTCATAGATGAACCATTTTCCTGCTTCTTCAGAAACTACAGCGTCTTCAGAAACTTCAAATCCCTCATCTATAAAGGCATCTCTCAATTGAGGGTCGATCTCACCTTCTTCAAGATACCCCTCATATCCAATCAAGCTCAGACTGAAGAGATGGATCTTGCTATCCCCTCTGATCACTTCATCGGGACCAGAAACTGAGATATCAATACCGTCGGCTCTTGCCTCTGTTTCTTCCTCTGCAACTTCGTTATCAGCATCGGTTTCTTCACCGTCTGTCTCACCCATGGGATCTCTAGATTCAGATTTTGTTGTAGTTAAGGAAGTAGATTCCGTCTCATCATCGCCATTTTCTTCATCTTCTTCGTCATCTTCTTCTTCTTCTTCTTCCTCAACAGTCACATCCCTTTCTATTCTCTCGGTTCCAAAAATAAACTCGTAGTCGCCTTCTGCTGGAAGAGTATACTCGTCGGCTAAATCCTCTATCCTCTCAAAGCTCTCTAAGGTCCATGTCCGTGTGTGGATAAGGTCCCTTGAGACCACCTCTCCTTCTTCATCTAAATCTAACTCGTTTATCCTGTAAACCGATTCAATCTCCTCGTCCAATTGGTTCTCAATGGAGAGGGTCTGCATGTCTGCTACAAGGTCTTCTTCGTCTATGAAAACATTGAAATTTCTTATTTTAACATCAATGCCAAAGCCAACTTTGACTATCTCCATATCACTACCTCGTTCGCCGTCCTCTTCTCTAAAGTCTATGACGTAATTCCCATCAGTTACAAAGGTGTGAGATACATCTACAGTTTCCGTGTTATTTTCAGCGCTCATCTCCCAAGTATCTATTGAACGTCCATCCACATTCAAAGAAACCGTTCTGTTTTCTTCACTTCCGTCATGGATCAAAGTTGCTTCGATCTCATACTCAACAGGGGCAACACCTTCCGGGGGGTAGTCTTCACTCAAAGTGACTTCAAAATCTTCAACATCAACATTATCTATTGGCTCTCCGTCGAATATCTCGACGGTATGACTGCCTAGTACGTCCCCGTCAGCATTTCTAACTTCAAAACTTCGGTTTCCCAGTTCGTCGAATAATACTTCTCTGCTGTAAAAAGCTTCACCATCTCGACGTCCTATCCTATCTGCGTCACCTCTCGGACGCGGATATCTTTCCCATTCGTCGACGGTTGTATGTCTAGCATAATCTTCGCTAGTGACCCAATCTAACCAAACGGGAGGAGCGTTAGCGGGGAGATCTTGCCATCTACTGTGGCCTCGCCCCCATTCCTCGTGCACTCCTGGAGCTAGGACCGGAGCGAGTGCCCCCAACAGCACCATAAATGCTATCAGAGAAACACCGATCCAACCGATCTTGTGTTTCTTGAATTCACTTAAGACTTCTTTTACGTCTGCTTTAACATCGTCCCATCGAACCATTTTATCACATTTTTATTTCTTTTTCAAGTTTCATTTTTTATCACATTCGGTCTCCTGCCCCAACTTCCACTCTGGGATCTAAGAAACCATATATCAGATCTGCTAGGTAATACCCAAAGATATACAGGAATGCCGTAATGAACGAGATACCTAAAATCACCGGAACATCAGAATACGTGAATATAGCTAGCCTCAATAAATAGCCCATACCAGGCCACGCAAAGACGATCTCAGAGATCATCGCGCCGCCAACTGACATCAGTAGAGACATTATAGCCGAAGTGACCACAGGTGGAGCCGCCGTCTTCAACGTATGACCATATATAACCTTTCTTTCGGGCACTCCTTTTGCTCTCGCAGCCATTATATAATCATCTTGCAAAACACCTGTAACTATGTTCCTAGTTACCCAAGCCCTTCCACCGAAGAGAACGAAAACGATAGTGGCCAACGGAAGAGCCATCTTTATCAGGATCTCTCTTATGTATCCCAGTAAACCTAGATTTGCAATACGTGGGAATGTAGGAGAAGGTCTAGGGAACCATCCAAGTGTATACACGAATATGAGGATGACTATCATTCCGACCCACCACATGGGCATCGAAGATGCTGTCATGCCGAATAGTGACAAGAACTTGTCCAATTTCGAACCCGCTCTTTGTGCTGCTTTCAGTCCAACTGCTATTCCTAGCGCTGTATAGATGAATGCAGCCGTCGTAAATAGCAGGATAGTTCTAGGTAGATAATCCATTATTATAGCGGTCACTCCACTTGTTCCATCCGAGGCGGTCATCCGTGATTGAGCGTCTCCTAGATCCAATGTCAAAACGTTCCGTGCTGAGAAAAATATTCTTTGCCATCTAGGGAGATGTAGATTGTAACGCTCTCTCAATTCTTGAGTCCTATTCTCTCGATAGCTCTGCGCGTCTTCTATATCTGCACCTTCCATCTCTCCTTGGACCTGTTGTCTAACAGCAGTTTCCAATTCCTGTTCTGCCATCGTACTGAAGGAAGCAGACAGAATGAAAACCACTATGACTAGCACTAGTAGCATATTAAAAGTCCTCAATGCGAAATACTTCCATGATGCCGGCATATTATCAGTTAATATATCAAAAAGAAGCTAGTTATAAACCTTTTGATAATCCGATCGAGACTTTCTAATTTTTTCGGGATGTAGAAATTTGAGCGGGTTTAATCATTTGTAGGTTGTGTGCTCTGCTTAAAGTTCGAAAAGGAAGATAGAGTTATACCTCTATTAGGAGTATGAAGTGACTTCTGTGGTAAACTAGAAAATCAGAGGATAAAAGACTCTAAGATAACTAGTTTTTACGTTTCATCTGAGAGGTTTGATCACTACGAAGCAGGAGGATCTTTTGACTTAGCTATTTCAAGAGGTGTGAAACTGGCATGTATACCCGTATAGAACTTCCTATTATTCCAAGAGTGGAATTGTATAGACACCCAACTTCTTAGTCCAGACAATGTTTTGAAGGATTTTGATCTATGTGTAGCACTTTCGAGAAAAGCAAAAAGTTGTTCCATGACGTTGTTTGTAGCTGGCAAGTATCCTTTTTCTAGATATTCTCTATTTTTCTCATATTTCCTTTCTAGAAAATCTTTTAGAGTATCTTTGAATTCGATGTATCCTTTTGATGGAGAGCTATCTAAGAGCTCTTTTGCTCTATTCAATCGTTCTGAAGATTTTACAGCATTTTCAGCTTTGATCAATTCAATTCCTTTCTCATACACTTTCTCGGCCCATTTGGGTAAATTATCTAGAGTTTCAAATTTCTCCAAGAACTTTTCAATCCAATTTTTCAATTGATGGAACACACAAAACCCATGAGCTGTATTAGGCAGAATAGTTTTCACAGCAGGAACGATAGCTTTGTCTTCATCAGAAACTACTTTCTCGATGTTTTCTTCTCCAAGTCTTTCCCTTATCCTCTTTAGCATCGGATACAAGCAAGCTGATGGTGGTTTGGGATCAGTGATGACAAAATCAAGTATGACTTTGTCATCAGTGGCCACCACATAGATGACTTTTTGTCTTTTGAATTTCTTCCACTCTTTGTCGGAAAATTCTTGTCCACGGGCTTTCTCAACAAGTTTTCTCCAGCCACAGATGGTCCAAAAGCCGTCTATATGAAGAGTTCCATTAAATGATACTTCAGTATCTCGTAGTTTTTCCAATGACTGTTTTCCTTCTTTTTGTTCATATTTCCAAAAAGCACCTGGAGATGGTGCTCTGATATTTTTATCTATGTCTCCACCAAGTATCTCAGTCGTTTTTCTAGCATCGTTTAGACTATTTTTTGCTTTATGTCTAACTTTCCTGGATTTTAAGAGAAGCTCATTGGCATAATTCTTAGGGCCATCTACGCCAACTATCTT
>JAFDTP010000152.1 GCA_019594195.1 Thermoplasmata archaeon | reverse complement strand
ATCTCTTCTAAAATACTTGGGTAGGAAATAGAGATATCCTAAAGCGGAGGAGAACAAAGCGCCGACCGTATTGAACATCATGTCGTAGACAGTGTCTTCCAGACTGTACTGCATATCGGTCCCGAGGATCTGATCGGCGAAGAACTCGAATATCTCCCAGACCACTCCAGTAGCTAAGATAAACAGAAGGATGATGATCGGGATCACCATAGAAGGCACGTAAAGTGAATCGGACAAATGAGTTATGGTAAAAAGAACGGTGAAACCCAGTATGCTTATCAGACCGGCAGATATGAAATGCGTTAAGTTATCCCACCACCAGACGTGATCGTAATAACCCATCACACCGCCGAGGACGTGGAGGAAAAGAGCGACACATATCCAAAGGTTCAAAAGCGGCGGTACGACGATCTTCAAGTTCCGCGTGAAAATGTAAGGGACCATAGTAGTGCCGAAAGATAATATCGCTGTGAAGAACCATCGAACGTTCCCCACATATATCGCATAAATGGCGAAAACGATGATCACCGACTGCAGTAACCTAGAAAGTAAAGGTGCCCAACGATGACCCTTTTTCCCGAAGCCGGAGAGCAAGAGATGCGATACTTCACTGCTCGTCCTTTTTGGATCTATATCCATCCGAGAAGTCAAGCTCTTTATGCTATCGTGATCAGAACTCTCTATATAATTCTTGAACAGTAGTCCCATCAATGCACTCCCGACGGTTATGAACAACAGATCTATCATCAGATCGAAGTTGCTCTCAAGAAAATTCGTTCCAAAGTATAGATCACTGAAGAATTCTCCTATACCTATCAGCGCTCCGACGGCAAGTGAAAAAACAACCACGAAGAAGATCGAAAATGAAAAATTCGTCTCGAACGAGGTATGGTGGTGAAGATTGAACATGATCATGAAGCCGAGCGCGGGACTCAATATCACGAAGGCTATATCAGCGCCGAAAAGCCTATCTTGAAGTCCACTAGATATACCGCTCATGCCTAGGAACAAAGGCACCAGCAGGAAAGCGATCAATTCCCATTTCAACATGGTCGCGTCGTTTACCTTTCTGATACCTAACATGAGGAAGAACGAGATGGCACCTAAAGAGAGCCATAAGAGATCCAACCTACCCAGAGCTAAAATCATACCGATCACGCCTAACAATATCAGTATGCTGGGTAGATATCTATACAGGGTTTTCGGAGCCATCCGTTCGGCAATAAAAGTTGAATTATTTATTTTCATCGCTCATAATGTACGAAAAGATTAAAAATATATGTTTGAAAAACGATCATAGATCATGAGAAGGAGAGCTTATCCTTATGGGAGGTATCTGATAAGAGATAGAGAGGTGGATGAACTCGGTCCTGAATTCAAAGATTTCGTAAAGGAACATGGTTTTCACATCTCAAAATACGATACAGAGAATGAAGAAGATGGGACCGTTATAATAGCTGAGAATAAGACTATCCTTGAGATGCTCAAGAAGAAAAAACCTGCGGGAAAACTGAAGATGCTCGTAAGCACTTTTTCCCTTTCAGCCCCATCTTACAAAGACATGGATGAGGGTTCGCAGAGGATAGGTATAGAGATATATCTGTGGCCGGCAGAAGAGGGAACTTTGGCAGAGGTCTTCATACTCCCATATATGGAGCATTTGAACCGACCGGAGATATTCGGTCTGACCGAAACAAAAGACGAAGAGATCACAGAATGGTACCTCTGCGAAAAGACTTGGGGTCACCTGATACCAAAGATGAAAGAGACTTTTGATATGGAGAAAGTTCACAGAAGAGGATGAATGTATCTGAAGTCAAGAAGAACTCAGGACTTTTCGCGCGTTCTCTATCTCCTCTTCAAGGGACATGGATTCGATCCTAACTCTAGTCTAGCCGATCTCTTATACTTTCTTCGTCGAATGGTGTCCCGCTTCCAGACCTCGAGAAAAAGATCCCTTGAGCTCGTCGAACACCTCAGCTGCTTCTTCAGCGATAGGTGGAAGTAGTGTACCTAAAATCAGGTCCAGATGAACGGAGATCACATAGAAGAAAATACTGAAATCTCCCGGAGAGTTAGTTTACCCTCAAGATGTACTATGAAGATCAGATCAGATATTCTCCTTCCTCTATCACTTTCTCGTCGTCAAACCACACGTGTGTCTTCGTCAGGATCATATCCAAGTGCTCCGGACAGCTCCAATCAGCACCTGTATCGAGACCTAGAGGATCACCCAAGGCGACATGTACTCCGGGATATTTTTCGTCGAGTAGCGAGTTGTTGGTGAAACCGTCCAGGAATAGATTGGTACCCATCCCGAACTCACCGACTATAGAGGTGCATTCGCTCCGAGATATGTAATCTTTCAATTCTTTTTCCAGGTCCTTGTTCTCACATCGGACCTCGGTCGCTCGAGGTTTTTCCTTGTTCTCCACCTCGATGATAACAGGAGTTTTCTGCAAGTCTTCGTGCTTGTATCTGTTTGGAAAATGATCGCCGAGCATCCCGTCTATGACTAGCTTCCCCTCCATCTCAGCGGGAACAGTGTATATCTCCCCATCGGGAAGGTTCCCCCAGTAGCCTTCCTCTTGGTAAATACCTGTGGATGGTACCCAATCGTATACGTCCGAAAAGGTCGCCTTTACATCTGTCCCCTGCTCGTTTCTGACCGTTATGGTCTCAATATCTACTAGCTTTTTCCTCAATCTTTCCGTGAACTCTTTGATCTTTTGATAGTCCGCGGTCATCCCATGCTTCATGACATTTTCAGTCACATTGACCATGTGGCAGTGTCTACCACCGTCGATCGCGCTCTCTATGAACGGCTTCCTCAGAGATTCCAGTTCTCTATCATATGAGTTAGCGGTCCAAAAAGTCACGTCGGCCATTTCTGCCTGCTGCTCTATATCTTCTGGGAAATAGGAGAGCGGCCTCTCACCGTACGAGTCAAGATTGATAAATTTGACCTCGTCAGTTATATTTTGGGCAGCGCTTTTCAGATTTTTTCCTATATTGACAGAGTCAGGATCAGTGATTATAACGACATTTTCATCTGGTCCAACACCCATACAGTCCTTGACAGCGTTCTTAGCTCCTGTTTTCAGTGACATATATAACACCTGATATATCCGTTATCGTCCTAAACACGAGAGGACAGTGCCTTTTCATAGGCGTAGT
>JAFDTP010000080.1 GCA_019594195.1 Thermoplasmata archaeon | reverse complement strand
TTTCTCAAGTCTTTTATCATCCATATGTTTAGATTGTCTCTGACCCTAATAATATTTACTACGGCGATGTTCTTGAAGAGCTAATCTGACTGTTCTAAATAAGTCGAGCAGATGAAGATATCTCCATTAATGATAAATAGATAAGAACACAATATAAGCACGTTAACTTTAGCTTAATAGGGTGAGAAGATGAAGATGTCGTTCAAAGTAGGTAAGATATACGGCGTTCCTATCAGACTGCATTTTACACTGGTATTCATAGTTGCTATCATCGCCTGGTCGGTAGGTTCAAACGTTCTGCTTCTAGCCGAAACTTTAGGGATACCGGCCCCGGATATAGAGATAGGGGTTCAAAGTTATCTGCTAGGTCTGGTAGTCGCGATAGGTTTGTTCGTGAGCGTACTGATACACGAACTCGCTCACTCGATTGTAAGCATCAAGAACGGCGTTAACGTCAACGAGATATCACTGTGGATTTTTGGAGGAGTCTCCCAGATGGAAGAGATCCCGAAAGATCCGAACTTGGAGATCAAGATAAGCGCGGTAGGTCCCCTTTCGAGTCTAGGTGTGGCTCTCGCGGCGTTTATCGGAGGTGTTCTAGCGGTGAACGACGTCTTGGTCTTCACACTGTTGTACCTCAGCTTCATAAATCTCTTCCTGGCGGGATTCAATCTTATACCTGCTTTCCCGATGGACGGCGGAAGGATACTAAGGGCATTATTGGCCAAAAGATACTCTTACGTTAAAGCCACATCGAGAGCCGCATCTATAGGAAAGTTCTTCGCTGTGTTGTTCGCTATAGTCGGTTTTTTTGTCAACATATTCCTGATCTTGATAGCTTTTTTCATTTACATGGCGGCATCGCAGGAAACACAGAGTGCGATGGTGGACTATGTACTTGGAAACTTATCCGTGAGAGACGTGATGAGTCCAGACGTAGAAACGATAGAGGCGAACAAGTCAGTTGAAGAGTTTCTAGAACTGGTCAAAACACATAGACATACTGGTTTCCCAGTCACTAGAGGGAACGATGTGGTCGGGTTGATCTCGCTCAAAGACGCAAAAGAGGTACCTCAGAGTCAGATATACACTAAGGATGTAGGAGACGTGATGAAGACCGATTTCATCACTCTTGATCCTGGCGAGGACGCTGCAACCGCCTGGAAAAAGATGCTAAGAGAAGGGATCGGACGTTTCCCTGTCATGGAAAACGATAGGTTGATAGGCATAGTCACTAGATCAGATATCGACCGTTCCTTCGATATACAGAAGGAATTGAAGGAGTATCCTTTGGCGGAGAGTTGATGTACCGGGTCTCAGGAACCCTCTTCCCAATCCAAGATACGCTTCTCTCCTTCTAGACCTCTTATCCTTGAAACTTCCTGCACGACTTCTATAGTTCCCAGATATTCTTCTCCGTCTCTCACGGCGAAGTACCTGATATAGATGAAGGCTCCATTTCCCTTGATCCAGAATTCAGCTTCGTCCTTCTCTCCGCTTTTGAATCTTTCCAATATATCTTTCACTTTGTCAACGCTGTGAGGAGGGTGACAGAATTTCACTGGTCTACCGATTATAGAGCGTGTTCTGGGAAATATCCTTTCGGTCTCGCTGTAAAACCTAACTCTGTCGTTCTCGTCGATATAGGTCAGGTCAAAAGGTAGAGTGCTAAAGATACTGTTGACTTCTTTTTTGGTGAGGTAACCGGTATCGACTTCAAAATCGTCCTTCTTCCTTACATCATAAGTGTCTTTCTCCAATCGTTCCTTATCCAGCATATCTCTCAGCTGATCCGGTATCTCTGATATATCCGCCTCGGATATCTCCTTCTCGATATCATACGGATAAACTGCTTCCTCTTTGGATTGCCATCCATCACCGGGTTCTATCTTGTAATAGCCGAGTTCTTTTTCCTGTTCAGCCACCGCAGCCCATTCCCCTTCTGACAGCAGTTCTTTCAGGGTAGGATAAAGTATATTGTTCTCTCTGAACACCATATCGAGTATAGAACGTGAAACATCTCTGGTGAGTTCTTCCAACTCATCGATGTATCCTTCGTCTTTATCAGGAGCCCTTTTTATCTTGCCGAGAAGCTTCTTGACTTTGTTCATGTTCTCGTCATGTTTTCTCCATAGGACCCGAGGGACGGCCTCTATGCCTCTCTTCTCGATGTGGGGGAAGATTATCATCTCCTGTCTGGAATAATGGGTCTTATCGATCTTCAATAGATCCGAAACCTTCTCGGATAATTTTTCCATCTCCTCCAAATCCTCAGCGTCATCGGTTCCTTTGATAGAGCTCAGAACGAGGGTTAAAGTTTCCGCATCTTTGGTTATCTTTTCATTCTCCCTGTAAAGCTTTTGCAGTGGGTGGCCTTCAGGGAACTCTTCTAAACCGAACTGCTCTTCTACAGATTCTCTGAAAAGATCGAGGTGGACGTCACACATCTTTGCTATCTCGTCGGGAGTCACCCCCTCTTTGACCAATTCCTGTTCTATAGCGGGTATCTCCTCTGGAGATATACTATCCAAAAGTTCTTTGAATTCTTCTCTTGACCCCTTGACATCTCCCTCTTCCCTGTGAATCCTTCTTAAAAGCTGCTTCATCCTTTCTTTTTTATCATCTTTTACCATGATTCACACCGTTATACCAAGATATATGTAAGAATATTTAGTATCTTTCTAGATCAGACATTCTTAGAACCTCAACGAGATATCTCTTTTCGTCCTCGATATACAGTCTAACTATCTGATATATCTATAAAATATTATGGAAAAAAGGATGGTGATCGAAAAGATGGAGGTCACAGTGTTAGCGGCTATCACCGGTATGTCATTGACCAGTATCCCGTATGTCAACCATAAGAGTACACCGGTGGTGAATATTATGTACATGGGTAACGAAAGACTCCTGGTATCTCTGGTCTTGAGGACTTTGACTGCCTGAGGTAAGAACGATATCGTGGTACAGGTCGCCGCGGCTAGCCCGATGATAGTGAAAAAATCCATGATCACTCGAAGCTAAAGATGGTATATAAACGTGTGGTGGCTATATTCTCAATTGAGATCGTATCGTTCTACCATCTGGAGAAGATCATTGGCAAGACTCGAAAGGTTCTGTGCGGAGCTGGACAACTCTTGTATAGAGGCGGTTTCCTCTTCAGTGGACACAGCGACAGACTCAGACTGTTCAGAGTTCCTGTTAGCTATCTCGGTGATACTCTGAACTTTATTCGAAGATTCCTGTAGATGCTGTGTGACCTCTTCAACGGCTCTTGATATCTCGCTTATAGATTGAGAAACTGATTCTACCGAATCTTCTATCTCCTCGAGTGAACCAAGGTTTTGATGGGTTATCTCGTCCACCTCTTCCATCTTATCGACCAACTGGTCCACACTTTTGACGACTTTAGTGGTGTTCTGCTGGGTCTTCTCTATGATCTCTTTTATTTGATCGGTCTCTTCCTGCGTCTCCTCGGCGAGTTCTCTGACAGAATCGGCTACGACCGCAAAACCCTTACCCTGTTCTCCAGCTCTTGCCGCCTCGATCGCAGCGTTCAATGCCAAAAGGTTGGTCTGTTCAGCTATATTAGATATCGTCTCCACGACTTCCCCTATCTTTTCAGACCTTTGATCGAGATGCATCACGTCTTCTTTAGTAGTGTTGAGTATCTCTTTAAGTTCATCGACTGTTCGATCGGCCTTGACGGCATATCCTTTCCCTCGTTCGGTCTGGTCCGCTGCCTTCTGGGCAGATGATGTTATGCTTTCAGCGGAGGCGGACGTCTCTTCCATGTTAGCGGCGCTGTTTTCGATTATCTCCGAAAGGCTCTCCAATTTCCTTGCCTGTTCCTTTGTATCTTCTGATATGCCTTCGACGGATCCAGCTACGTTCTCTGAGACGGCGTTCAATTCCTCCGATGAGGAAGCGATGGTTTCAGAAGCATTATTCAGCTCGACGGAGGCTTCCCTTATCCTCTGAAGATTGTTCCTGAACTTTTCTATCATGGCGTTGAAACCATCTATCAACTTTCCGATATCGTCGTCTTTTTCTTTTTCCACCCTAACTGTCATATCGCCGTTTTCGAACCTCTCTATCGCGTCCAATATCTTGTCGACTTGGTTCTCGAGATAACGTTTTGTTTCCCTTTGCTGTCTCTGTAGCTCTTTCATCTCAGTTATATCCTGAAAATATCCTACGGTCTTTACAACCTCTCCGTCGATATTTTCGTATGGTGTTCCACTTACGAGAGTCTCCACTTTTGAGCCGTCCTTTGTAAGAAATTCCAGTTCATAAGTTCCGGACTCCCCTCCTTTCCTATTCTCAGTTTTATTTCTAAGTTTCTCGAACTGCTCTTCAGTCATGAGTTTTGAGAAACTTTCACCTTCAAGTTCCTCTTTTGAATATCCGAACTTGTCCAACATGTATTCATTGGCAAAGAGTATGTTATCTTCCATATCCGTGATAGCTATCGACAAAGGTGCATTTTCGATCAAAGTTTCATTCCTGTTCTTTGACTTCTCCAACTTTATTTCCTTCATCTTTTTCTCTGTGATATCTTTCAGAGTCACCAAGGCCTCAGGACTTTCAATCCAGCTGTTGAAGGGAAGTACAGATATTGAAAAATGCTTTTTACGGTCTTCAGATCCAAAAGTTATCTCCTTATCACGGACGACTTCACCCTCGGTAAGGCAATCTTCAACGAAAGGTTTGATACCGTCAAAGATCTCATCGATATCTTCCTCGAGGATGTCTTTTTGATCCTTCTCCAGAATTTCTTCTACCCTATCGTTCACACGTTTTACCAGTCCGTTTTCATCCACCAGCAAGATCGGTAAAATACCCGCTTGAAAGATTGACTCTAGATCGTTTTCTAATGCTCGTTTCCCTTCCCTACACTCCTTTAACTCTTTTTCTTTTTTTTCTAAGTTTTTCTTTTTACGTTCGAGTATCTCTCTCAACTCTTCTCTTTCATTACCAAACAGGTCCATATCTAACCCTTGTTCTGGCAGAAGCTAAAGATATTAATAAGTTTTTTCTCTATTTTATAAGAAAAGATAGGGGCCACAGCACCTGTGGAAAAAATGATGTCAACTCTGTATATCCGCGACGATGGTATCTCTACCCACTAACTCAGAGGGATCCACCTCTAGGAGATGTCTGATGGAACCTCCACCTCCATAAACGATCTCTTTGTCCATCACTCTTAACTCGACCACTTTCGGCAAGTCGTTACCGATGGGAGGGACCTCTCCTATAGAGTAACCTGTCATCTCCTTCACCTCTTCAGGAGACGCTATCCTGATTTTATCTGCCCCCAAGACTCGTTTTAGTTTTTCTTCATCGATCTGCTCATCTCCGATACCGATGACGAGATATGGTTTTCCATCTATGAAAAAAACCAGTGATTTTATTATCTTAGTGGGTTCTACTTGGAGAGCCTCCGCAGCATCCTGTACCGTTTTGACTTCCTTCCGAGTCTCGTGTAATTCAGCATGGATATCCGGATCATCTAAATAGTCCCTGAGTTCCTCAACCATCCGATCATCCTACATAGATACCATCTTGATGATCCTTTATAAATCCTTATATAAGTAAACTCAAAAAGATATATATATTATAATCATAAATATTGTGATGGGGTGAGGAGTACGTGGCTCTTGAGAGGGAACACTGGACTACCCGGCTTGGTTTCATACTCGCAGCAGCTGGTTCTGCTGTAGGCCTCGGAAACATCTGGCGTTTTCCATTCATAACTGGACAGATGGGCGGAGCGATGTTCCTGCTGATATATCTAGTGACGGTTATTCTTATTGGCTATCCGCTGATGGTAACTGAAATAACCCTCGGTAAAAAAGCCCAAAAAAACCCATTAGGTACTTTCAAGGAATTAGCACCGGATACTCCCTGGTGGTTGGTCGGCGCTCTGGTCATACTGACAGCGTTCATAATAATGAGCTATTATTCTGTCGTAGCCGGCTGGGCGATGCACTATTCCGTAGAATCCGCTACAGGTCTACCTGAAGAAGAACACGGAGCTGAATTCCTCGATCATGTCTCAGGTATGTGGATGCCTGCACTATACCATGCTATATTCATGGCTCTGACCGCGGGCATAGTCGCTTTGGGTGTAGTGAAAGGTATACAGCGTACGGTAAAACTATTGATGCCGGTATTGTTCATACTGATACTGGTCGTAATAGGCAGAGCGTTAACTCTTGACGGCGCTATGGAGGGCCTGGAATTTTATCTCTCTCCTGAACTAGGTGATGTCACCATAGAGAGTCTGAACGCCGCCATAGGACAAGCGTTCTTCACATTGAGCCTGGGTATGGGTATAATCATCACTTACGGTAGTTATCTAGACGATGAAGAGAACGTCGCGGATAACGCAGCTTCCGTCGTTGGTTTGGATACGTTAATCGCTATACTAGCTGGTTTCGCCATCTTCCCGGCGGTCTTCGCCATGGGCTTCGATCCAGCTGAGGGAGCAGGTTTGACGTTCATAACACTACCGGCGGTCTTCGCTGAGATGCCGGCAGGGAGTTTCTTTGGCTTCCTGTTCTTCGTACTGTTGACCATCGCTGCATTAACATCTGCTATTTCACTCACCGAGGTCGTCGTATCCTGGTTGATCGACGAGTACGGATGGGCTAGGATGAAAGCGGCAGCTCTGATCGGGACTTTGATGTTCTTGTTTGGAATACCACCTATACTTGGATACGGGGCGTGGGACGGCTTCGAATTCTACGGCATGGACATCCTAGATACGTACGACTTCTGGGCAGACAGTGTGATGCTTCCACTCGGCGGTCTTCTGGTAGCTATCTTCGCGGGATACGTATTCAAGGCTAACAATGTTGCAGACGAGGCTAACAGGACTGCAGAGAAGATCAAAGTAGGTAAATGGTTCTCTCCGCTCGTAAGATACTTGATACCTATCGCTATAGCTGTGATAATCACTATCAATCTCTGGGAAACTTTTGTTGGACCGATATTCTAAGCCCTAAAAACCTTTCAACCTTTTTCATCTTTTTTTGAATAAATACCTCGACCATATATAATATGAAAAAACTACGAGTCCGACTCCGAGAAAACCCAAAGCGATCAACTGGAGGATAAAATAAGCTATCAGGATAGCGACCATCCAACTCCAATAATATTTCTTTTTCAGATCCCTCTCGGTGATATCTTTGGAGATCCAGAGGATAGCTAAGACCATGATCAGGAAATCCAGGGCTAGATACACCCAGTTCATCGAAGAGGTATATAATATGAATATATAAAAAAATTTTCTAAACTTAAACAAACGACCGTAACTTAAAATAATAGTTCGATTTAGATTTATCCTGTGTTCAAAAGATTATCGAAGATCCCGTACAGTTACGGCGCGATGGCCTTTTTAGCGATATCCCTTGGGTTGTTCATCGATGGCTTTCCTAGATACTCTGATGAGATCACAATGATATCTTTGATAGTTATAATGTCTCTCTCGACTAGAGAGGTGAGATTCAAAAAGCTGAGGAGCCTAAAAGACCATCTGGGCGACTTTTTAACGGTCTTTCTCCTCAATTATGGGCTTTTGAGTATCACATTGATATCCTTGTCTTATCTTCTTTTCGACGATATTCAACTTATC
>JAFDTP010000001.1 GCA_019594195.1 Thermoplasmata archaeon | reverse complement strand
ATGGTAATGCAAAAAGGAAGCAAAACAGGGAAAAAATCGGAAGATTCGATAGTTTAGCATTTTTCGGCCTTACAATGTACCCTCTCTAAAGCAAAAAAGTACAACTCTCGACTCCTTTCTTTTAAGATCACTCGGAATTCAAAATACTTAAATATAGAAAAAGAAGGATGTCGGAAAACATAACTAATGCGACGTAATACTTATATATTAAGAAGGAAGACGTCGGAATTTATAATAGATTTAACGTCAAGAAAATTAACCCCTTTCTAAGAAGGAAATTTAAAATTAGCATTTTATTATATTTTTAGTACTATCTCTATGTGTTTTTTCGGTTTAACTGCAAAAACAAAATTTTAGATTAAAACTAAATTTTTAAGTAAAAAACATACTATGACAATTTATTAAGAATAAATAGAAAATTTGTTTTTGTCATAATATTGCATAAACAAATTTACGTATAAATCTAAAAAAATTAGGGCTTTACAAAAAGATACAATTATTTAAGTATAAAGCAAATAATTGGTTTTTCACATCGTAATAAAAACCAATATTTATATATATTTTATATCAATTTAGTTTTTATCCTTTCTTCACTGATATCTACTAATCCTAGTTTATCGTCTCCTGCGGGACCCGGATTCATATGTATCCTTCCCTCTCGTTTTTCTTTTCCTCTATCTTCATGAACATGGCCGCTTAAAACGAGTCTAGGGCTGTTCTCCTTCACAACATCTAGTAATTTCTTATGGCCTATATGTTTCCCTCGCGATGCTTCGTCTAGTATCCCATAGGGAGGCTGGTGAAAAACATATACATCTGTATTCTTCGATCTCTCTTTGAAAAGATCTATCTTTTCCTCAGAATAATCCGAACCTGAAAGACCGATAAAGCTAACATCTGCCTTTTCTACTTTTTTTAGTTCTATATACTCGCCACCAACATCCCCGAATGCATGTTCTACTCCTCCGGGATCACAGTTTCCGGTGACACCGATGACTTCTGTTGGGATCTTTTCAAGGATATCTACTGCATCACCTCTAGAACCAAAATGAGTTATATCCCCGCATATAACGGAAAGGTCCGGGTCATATTTATGGTAGGCTGCGGTGATCTTGTTTACAGATTTCATCGCCCCATGGATATCTGATATGACTAGAAGTTTTAATTTCATAACAAACAAGGTTAAAAGAATATACTTTTATAATTCCTTCCCTTTGAACTGAACGATCATATTTGACAGGGATACTCAAAGAAGATAAGATAATCGTAAAAGATGAAAAAGAAGGAAATAGGATATACAACAAAGGTTACTTCGGAACACCTCTCTCGGGTAATGGAGTAGAACTAGATTTATACGAAGGACTCTATCTTATGGAGGCTGACAGACTAGAGGTAAGTTATGAAGATGGCAAAGATGTCGGTGTCGAGGAGATCATAGAAAGGATATCGGAAGATGATTTTCATAGAGAGTACCTACCTTACAAAGATATGAGGATGAGAGGTTACGTTCTCAAGAAAGCCTCTGATCCTGCATCTTTTCGGGTATTCCCCAGAGGAGGCGGTCCCAGTAAAACACCTTCTAAATATTGGCTCTGCACTTACAGAGAAAATGATACATTTAAAATAGACGAGATATTGGAAGACCATGATAAGATAACCAACTTAGATAAGACCATGATGACCGCTCTAGTGGACGAAGAAGGAGACGTCACTTATTATGTTTTTTCGACGATTGACTTAAAAGGAGAGGTCGAGAAATATGAAAAAAAAGGGTTAAAAGGTGTATTGTATGGTGAGGGCACGATAATCAAAGACGGGTTCGAACAACTCCATGAGGATAATTTTTATGGTTTTGAGGAGGAGGGAACTCTCAGGTTATCGATCTATGAGACACTTTATCTAGTTGAGAAAGGTATTCTCAAGGTCAGGGACATCGATGATGGTAAGGATCTGAATCTAGATGATTTAAAACCTATATATAGAGAACAGAGAGGTGAATTTAAAATGGAATACAAGGTCTACAGTGATCTTAGGGAAAGAGGATTGATTCCAAAAACCGGCTTCAAATATGGTACGCCATTCAGAGCTTATCCTGCAAATCCTGAAAAAAAACACGCTGAATATATAGTACAGCCTTTGAAAAGCGATTATAGATGTCAATGGTATCAAGTGAGCAGGGCGATCCGAGTAGCTCACAGTGTTAGAAAAGATTTCCTCTATGCAAGAGTTTTAGAAGATGAGGTTGATTATCTCAAGATAAAAAGAGAAACACCCTAGTTTTCTCTACGGTTTTTTAATTCTTTACCGATTTTTTTGATCAGTTCTTGTTTACTCCCCTTTTGTTTTGGTATTATGATCATCCCGTTCCTCTCATACCACCTAGATGGATGATGTTGGTTTTTTTCTATCCTGTTTGGGATCTCCCACGAATCTAGTATATCGCCTATCTCTTCAGCTTTTGGGGAATTTACAGCTAGTTCCGTAGGAACACGTCTGCTCTCAGACCTAGATAATTTCTTATCAAAGTATTCGGGAAAAAGGATCCAAGTTTTTCTTTCTCTTCTAGCCATCCTCAGTCCTCTATAAGGACAGCGTTTATGATCCCGTCTTGACCGGGTCTAGAAGTCACTTTAGCTTTCCCATCTTCAGTCTCTATGATAGCTCCTTTGTTAAGGATGTTCCTCTGTACATAGTTTGGATTTGCTGGATTTTCTATCACGTTTTTTATTTCCACAGCTTTTACGTTCCCTTCTCCATCAGAAAGATTCGCTTTTTCTGCTCCCACTACGCGGACCTTCTGATTTCCTCCACGTGATCTGACCGTCTTTTTCTTTTCTTCTGCTATCATAGGCAGTTCATAGTCTTGACTGATTTCGAACTTCCTTTTCTTTCTATGGTAAACTCTTTTACCGCCAGTTATCTTACGTTTGGATTTTCCTTGCCAGTGAGTCATCGTAAATCCTCATTCGTTGTGAGTTACAAAACCTTATATAAGCTTTGCCTTCAAGAAGTCTGATACTTTTCAAATGGCGAAGATGAAAGTATTATCGATGAAACGAAAACAGAGAAACCGAAGCCAAAAAGAAGACCGGTTAAAGTTCTGAATGCATTGAAACTTTCGTAATCGGTAACAAGTTGTATACTGCCGTCGAGGATCAATGGAAGTGCAAAGATCGAACCAACTATGATCAATATGAGTGTTTTCTTCATCTCAGATATGTTCCTATCGATATCGATAAGGTCCAACATTATGTCCTTCATCTCTCTTGCACCTCTTACGAAACTCATCAACATAAATCCGATAGTGAATCCTACAAATATCCCTACATCCCTCGAGCAGACCGGCAGTTGATTTCCATTCAAAGAATAGGACCTCTCATGCATCTGATGGCAGTTCAGGTCGCTAAAAGTGTAGATGGCTCTATGGTATGTTGGGAGATCACGCCATTCGCTCTCATGCACTATTTGGTTAGCGGCTCCATTGAGTTCTTCGACAGTGCCCGGCTCCAAAGTCAAAGGCGCTACAAAGATACTGACACTATAAAAAAGAGTCAAGATAAAGAATATGAAAACTATCTTGTTGACCCTTCCAGATAAATACTTGAAACCTATATCTACCATCCTATAATTCACCTATGATATCTTCTTTATCTATGGTGTCTTGCTTTCCAGAGTCCATATCTTTAAGAGTGACTTCATCTTCTTCTACTTCGTCTTCACCGATCATGAGTGAATACTTGTATCCGGCTTTGTCAGCAAAACCTAGCGATTTTCCTATGCCTCTCCCTTTGAGGTCGATATCTGCCGTTATATTTTCTCCTCTAAGCACAGATAGAACGTCGTAGGCGTAGGATAAACATTCTTTTCCTATCGGTATTATATAGCACCCTGTCCTCTCTTTACTCGGCAGTTTATCTTCTTTTTGCAGTGCAAGAAGAAGCCTATCGAAGCCGATAGCAAAGCCTTTAGAGGATACCTCTACATTGAACAAATCACTCAGGTTGTAGTCCCCTCCACCACATATCTGTTTTTGAGCTCCTAATATCTCTGCCTCTATCTCAAAAACAACTCCTGAATAATAATCTAATCCTCGCACTGTACCCAAGTCTATTTCATATTGATCTTTTCCGATGCCGTAATACGAAAGCGCTTCTATGACCTCTTGAAGGTGAGAGTAAGGTGAAGTGTTTTTCAACATACCATTTAGATCTTCGAAAGGTGTGTCAAACAGTTTGGAAAAATCTTCGCCGAGATCGAATTTATCCTCTACCTCGTGGATATCTTCTTCTTTATCTATAAGGTGGTATATCTCCTCACGGTCTTCTTCAGAGATACCGCGTTCTTCTAAGAATTGTTCTAGTATCTGGAGATTGGATATCTTCATCTTGATGTTTTCCAGCCCCGTCTCTTTCAAACAGTCATATGCGAGAGCGATGTTTTCTGCGTCAGCTCTAGGTGTTTCGACTCCTATCATCTCTGTGCCGAAATGCCAGAACTCTCGATATCTACCCGATTGTGGTCTTTCGTATCTGAAGGCAGGTCCGAAGTAGAATAATTTTAGTGGCTTTGGTTCACCTCTTAAACTGTCGGAATACATCCTCATCACTGAAGCCGTGAATTCTGGCCTCAATGCTATCTCTCTACCTCCTTTATCTTCAAAGGAATATATCTCCTCGACTATCGAGGGCCCAGATTTTTCTAGGAACAAGTCAGTGTGTTCAAAAGTCGGCGTTAGGATCTCATGATAGCCGTAGTTTCCAGCCATCTTTCTGAGTTTTTTTTCTAACCAGTTCCTAGATCTCATTTCATCAGGATCGAAATCCCTCGTGCCACGCGGTCTCTCTATCATGGATAGACTTATGAAGATATGGTATATAAGTCTTTTAAGATTATCAGCATAAACTTATTAACTTTCTGACTTTTGTTAAAGAGTATGAAAGAAGAATTATCGCCTACCGATGGTATCAAATTCATCCCCCATTACCCCACTGTTCTTGTTGGAACTGGGACCGGAAACGATTCGAACTTGATAACAGCAGCCATGTTCCATGTATTCTCTCTTGACCCCCCTATGCTTGGCGTGGGTATCTCGCCTGAACGTCATTCATTCGAACTCCTGAAAGAACACGGGGCCTTCACGGTAAATGTACCTGACAAAGACCTATTGCAGGAGGTAATGGGTTGTGGTAGTAAATCAGGGAGAGATATTGATAAGTTCGAAGAATTCGATCTGACGAGAGATCAGGGTGGAGACCTTTTGGTCCCTAGTGTTGCTGAGTGCGGACTTTCCTTTGAATGTGAGCTCAAAAAAACGGTGGAATCTGGTGATCACTACTGGTTCATTGGTGAAGTCATCGGAGCAAAAAAATCAAAAGACTTCAAAAGGTCGGAATCTATACTCTATTGGGGCGGAGAATTCAGGATGCCTGGAGAGATGATCAAATGAATTAGGAAGATCATCTTCTTATCCTACTCATCGCCTCTTTCAAAGATTTTTTCTCCTGGGAAAAACAGAATCTTACAAGATGTTCACCACCATCATCGAAAAATGAACTCCCAGGGACTACAGCAACTTGTTTCTCTCTGACGAGATGGTCTGCAAACTTTTTATCCTTCATTTCGTAATTACCGATGTCGGCAAGCATATAATATGCTCCATCAGGCTTTTGAGGTACCATCTTAGTTTCCTTCAATGCTTCATAAACAATGTCCCGTGCACTTTTGTAATAACTGACCATATCTTCGTAGTAATCACTCGGCAGTTCGAGAGCCTTTATCGTCCCTTTCTGGAAAGGTGTTGGTGCACAAACTGTTGTATAATCATGAACTTTTCTTATAGGTTTCATCAATGGTTTTGGTGCTGCGGCGTAACCGACCCTCCAGCCTGTGATCGAGTAAACTTTTGAAAAACCACCGATGGTCACTGTTCTTTCTTTCATACCATCTAGAGTAGCAGGCGATATGTGTTCGCCCTCATAGATGATCCGCTCATAAATTTCATCTGTTACCAGTATGATGTCTTCATCGATGCAGAGATCTCTTAAAAATTTGAGCTCATCCTTATCGAAGACCTTACCTGAAGGATTATGTGGAGTGTTCAATATGATCGCTTTAGTATTTTCTCCTACTTTTCTCTTTATGTCTTCTCGGTCTATCTTGAGCTCCTCGCCTATAGTAGTAAATATTGGTTTTCCTGAGGCCATCGAAACGGCAGGTACATAGTTTTCATAGAATGGTTGAAAAATCAAGACCTCATCGTCTCTTTCTACCAATCCGAGTATGGTAGACATTATAGCTTCACTAGCCCCACAGGTGACCGTTATCTCGTACTCTTGATCATAATTGAGACCATTAAAGTGGTGTAGTTTTTCTGAGATCTTCTTTCTTAACGTTTTTAGACCCCAAGTGACCGAATATTGGTTGAATCCTGAATCTAAAGCATTTTTTGCGCGATTGATTATTTCTCGATGAGTAGGATATTCAGGGTAGCCCTGAGAGAGATTTATAGCGTCGTTCTCTTTTGCTTTTCTGGTCATCTCTCTTATGACTGATTCATCGAATCCTCTGACCCGATTAGAACCAGGCATAATCTCACTCAGAATATATGTACGTGCCGGTTTCTTCTTCAAGAGCTTCCAATAAGTTTTCAGGGCTGGTGATCAGGACTTTTTCGCCGCCTTGCTCTAAAAATTCTATCGAGGCTTCGATCTTGGGGCCCATGCTACCTGCAGGAAACTGACCGTCCTCAAGATGTTTTTTAGCCTCATCTACGGTGATACTATCTATACCTTCTTGGTCCTCTTGACCAAAATTGAGATAAACTTTTTCCACGTTAGTTAGCATGATGAAAAATTCTTCATCTATCTCATTCGCTAGGACCGCGCTTGCTCTGTCCTTGTCTATGACTCCTTCAACACCTTTGAATCGGCCATCGTCTTCAAAAACAGGAACACCGCCACCACCGGCGGATATGACTATATAACTTTCCTCCCCACTGAATACCAAATCCTTGATGACCTGCGACTCTATTATTTTTTGAGGTTTTGGAGAAGGGACAACTCTTCTATATTTTCCATTAGCCGTTTTTTTGATATTCCAATCCTTCTCTTCAGTCAACTTTTCCACTTCTTCCTCAGAGTACGAGGGACCTACGAATTTGCTTGGTTCGCTGAAAGCAGGATCGCTCTTGTCAACTTTGACCTGAGTTACGATACTCAATATATCTCTGTCCATCTCCCTCTCGCTGAGCTTATTACGTAAAGTTTGTTGGAACATATAACCTATTTGACCCTGGGACTGTGCCCCACAAATATCTAAAGGCATCGGAGGGACTTCCTTCGATGCGATCTCGTTTTGGAGTAGTATATTACCAACCTGAGGTCCGTTACCATGAGTTAGAACTATGTCATAACCCCTCTCTATCATAACGGCCAACTTTTCGCAAGTTTTCTCCATGATGTCGAATTGTTCTTCTGCAGTGCCTTCATCTTCTGGTCTCACAAGACTGTTTCCGCCTAAAGCGATAAGAGCCGTTTTCATATATATCATCTCTTTAAGATGTTTAAATACTGACTGATGTAGGGGGATATCCCCATACTAATTATGATATATAAATTTTGAGAGGTCTATCCGTTCGTTGAAGCATAATTAAAAAATCTGACCTTTGATTTTTTTAAAAAGTAGAAGGACAGAATTTAACACTAAGATATGGAAAGAATTAACAACTTTAGTTCATATCCATTGATGAAACCATGGAATTAGAAAGGATAGAAAACAAGTTTAAACAGACTGATTACAAAATAAAGATCATAGCTCCTGAATTCACGTGTCTATGTCCTGATAAGCCCGATCAACCGGACTTTGCAACCATCTCTATAACATATGTTCCAGATCGATATCTTGTTGAATTGAAATCTTTGAAGTATTACTTCACTGCATTCAGAAATGAGGAGATATACCATGAAAAAGCTACTAATCAGATCAAAAAGGACTTGGTAGAATTGTTAGAACCTCGTTACATCAAGGTAAGAGGAGATTGGAACGTAAGAGGTGGGATCACCACTATCGTCGAAACCGAAGATGTTAAAGATGATTGGGATGGCGATCCGGAAGAAATAGAAATCAAAACGACCGAACATACCTCTACTAGTAGATAATGAATCAAATTACAGCCTCTAAAGTGAAAGATCGTTAAAAAAATCTAAATCGTTTGCAAACACCCCTTCATAAAAATAGATGTGATCCATGCACTTTATCTCGAACTTTTTGGTTTAGCAAGATTAACTAATAACTTTAGGATCCTTGAAAGATTTATTAAAAAAGAGAAAGGTTAAGGGTTTTGGATTTAATAGCCATCATGGTGTGAAACTTTCTAGCTTGTTATCTAGTGTCGGTTCTTCGTCTTTCTCTTTGTTTTCACCTACGTATTTAAGAGCCTCGAGTACTGGTGGCTCTTCGATCTCGTCCTCATGCTCTGGCTCTGATACGGTTTCTGAGAGACCCATGGCATCGAGACCGATCTCGTCGAAAAACTCTTGGATATAGTCCATCTTAAGTTTTTCAACCAGACGGTACAACATCCTATCTGCCATCTTGAACGCCTCATCGAGGGTCTCATCACCGTGTACTAAGGCCTCATCGTTTTCAAAAACTGTCGTCGCATTGCTCAACTTAGAGATGTTCTCTAGGGAGTTCTGCGCTCTGTCGTATCTATCTTTTTCCATAGAAAAAGGCATCACGGCGTAAGTGACTACCATCTTGCCATTTCTTTTTGCCAGATCTGCGATCACCTCGGAGGCTCCTGAACCGGTGCCTCCGCCCATCCCGGCTACTATGACGATCATATCTGCACCATCGATCGTCTTCAGGATCTGGCCTTCACTTTGTTCCGCCGCTCTTTTTCCTATAGAAGGATCACCTTTTGCGCCGTTTCCATCAGTCACATCTTTGCCTATCAACATCTGTCTATCGACATCTAGGTCACCTAGTACTCTATCGTCAGTATTTATGGCTACTGTTTTAACGCTGTCAACATCTTTTTCAGTGATATGTTCTACTGTATTACAACCGCATCCACCGACTCCAACCACATATAAGTTAGACTCATATAGCAGGGAGTCAAGTATCTCTTCTGCGGCATTGCTCACAAACTCATCTTCAGACGTGGGGTATTCGGGGCTTTTTTCCTCCATCTAACTATCCTCCGATATTTCGGGGTCAAATTGATGTCCTACGAATTCGAGAATCATCGTTTCATGTATTCGTTTTCCTTTTCAGCCATCCTTTTGAAGGATTCTACTTTACTACTGAGTTCTCCAACTGAGTCATATTGACTCTTCAATTTCTGGAGATCTTCGTTCAACAACCCTTCTCTGACCAGTTCATGTATAGCGTCCTGCCAATCGTTGTAATGTCCCATGTTGATCAGATATTCGATATTATTTTTGATCTGTTTAGGCAGTGTAATACTTTCAGGTATCTCTTTTTGGCCGATAGGAGGGTTGTATCTCTTTATAAAATCAAGAGCAGCCTTTCTCAAGAATTCAGACCTGTTCTTAAAATCATGTCGAGCTATGAATGAATCTATTACCTCGAGATCATCTTCGGCTACCCTTAGTGATATCTTCTTTTCCATATCCTAGACACCTTCTGCGAACGGTCCGTCATACTTGTATTCCCTAATGTATTACTTATTTTCCCTTATTGTAGGACAATGTTACATACGTTACTAAACTATATAAATATTTTCCTTAGATGATAATCTAAATGCTAATTTGTTGGCTATCACTTATTGTAATACGAATAAACTATTGTCTTACAAAATAGCAGGTATGATTTTAAATCATCGCCGTAAGTATTTACTCTGGATATTATAAGATTGTTTTCTTTATTAAAAATGTATGACGAATTATATGGAAGATATCCTTTATCCGGATATCTGAATACCTGTGTAGATTTATCCGTGGATCTATGAAATCTAATGCATCTGACTCGGCCCGACCAAAAATCTTAAGTTCATTTTCTAAAGATAAGGGTTTAGGTAACATCCGTAGAAATTAAATAGAACAGCGCTTTCATCCAAGCAAAGCTTTCACGATTCCCTCTTTCACTCGAGCAAAGCTCTCGTGACGCCACCGTAGCTTAGTTCGGCAGTCCGTCGGAAAATATTTCCAACTTACTGTCTCATAAGCTACACGGCTCGTTCCACTTGTGCAGGAATACGATCGTATTCCTGCGTTCACTCGAGCAAAGCTCTCGTGACGCCACCGTAGCTTAGTTCGGCAGAGCGGCTGACTTGTAATCAGCAGGTCGTGGGTTCAAATCCCACCGGTGGCTCTTTCGTATTTTTAGAAATATTTGATAGATCGATTGAAAACGGATTTCGGTCATCGGTACAAGTATTATCTAAAAAAGGTTTTATACCGTAAAAGCACTCAATTTATAAGATGCCTAAGGGGAAAAAGGGGTGGTCTCTATCCACCTCTGCGATGTCTATCGGTGTTTTATCTTTTAGCTTGGCTATAGCTAGGAACGACATCACTTGGTCTATTTTGAGTGTTTTCTATTTAATTTTGGTTTGGAGGATTTTGACGATCGGAGTTGGACCTAATGAGAGAAGAAAGATATCCTCACTTTCATGTCTCCTTGTTTTATGGTCATCCTTACCTTTATTGATCGGGACTTCAGGATTTTTTAAGTATTGGAGTGGGCATTTGTTACTGGTTGAAATAGCCTTTGTCACATTATTTTCTGTTTTTTCAGTAATGATAATTTTGATCTTGGAGAAGAGCACTAGTTTTAGATCAAACAGTCGATTTACTAATTTATTTTTGTACTCGTTTCCTGTAGCGGCAGGGGCGGCAAGAGCAATCTCTCGTTTTATCTCAGATCAATTTTTCGAAACCGAATTTTTTCATGGAAATTCTCATCTGATGTTGGAGCTCATAATTGTCACCTCAATCAGCTTTTACATCGGTTTCATTTTTAGATTTTATTTTTCTCGCTCTAAATATAAGATGTTGATCGGGATGAAAAACGAAGAAGGAAGGTCATCTCTCCTAGATATTGACAAGGAGGACTTTCTAGATTTTTTGAACTCTATTTTCAGTAGATTTGAGAGATCTACGATGATATCAATATCGACGGTTTTCCAGTGGGGTATCTATGGTGTGATCATCTATGGGCTTATCGTAGATAACCATCCTGTTACGGTCTGGGCTGTATTTTCATTTGGAATATCTGTTATACCCGAGATTATAAGCAGGAATAGTAAAAACAACTTCCCAGCGATCCTATATTTTTGGAGTACTTTAGTGTTGTTTATTTTTGCCGTTGGAAGGCCTTTAGGTTTTTATTCGCTCTCAAGATGGTGGGCTGAGATCACTCATCTACTATCAGGAAGTGCAGTAGCTCTACTTTTATTTTCTTTTTTGATGTACATAGATGATAGGTCCGAAAACTTGTCGCTACCTAACTGGTTGATCCCTCTTCTTGTAATTCTGTTCATATTACCGATAGGAGTCTTCTGGGAGATCGCCGAATTTTATGTTGATCTTATTTTCGACTCCAGTGTTCAACCGAACTTAGAAGATACTGGTTATGATTTGATCTTCAATCTTATCGGTGCCATCCTTTCACTTTTGATGATTTCATTTTTTACTACAGTCGATTTCTTTAGTTACTATCGTAAGAACTTGCTAAAGATCCTTAGATCGAGATCCTAAGAGCTTAAACTGAAAAATATAAGAGACCTATAAGAGAAAAAATTTTTCAATGTTTTTTAAATATCAATTTCGACCTTTAGATTCTGCTTTATTGGCCTTTTCTTGATATTTGTTTCTTTCTTTTTTAGCCTTCTCCATTTTTTTCTCTAGCTTTTCTATTTTTTCTTTATATTTTTTTATCTTATCTTCATATTGGCTTATTTTTTTGTCCTTTTTAGCTGCTTTTTTCTCATATTTAGCCTGTTTTTCAAGACTCTCTGCATGCTTTTTTTGTTTTTTAGCAGATTTTTTAGATTCTTTTCCCATTTATTATCACCTAAACTATTATTGGCTAATTAGTGATATAAATATTTCCCTTTAGGAAGTTTTTACAGAGGAAATTGGTAACGTCAGAATCAAAGATTCTAACTGCCCACTTTTCTGAAAAAAGTGGACCCAGCGGGATTTGAACCCGCGGCCTCCACCTGTCTCGCCGACTGATAAATCAGTCGGATGCGAAGGTGGCGATCTGCCAACTGATCTATGGGCCCGGAATGAGCATTTGCGAGTGAAGGGCGTATAGATAGGTTGAATCTTTGATTGAGCTGACATCTATGGGCCCTTATTTTGATTCAAATGAAAAAGGAAGATGTATAACTGTTTTTTGCCTTTTACCATGTGGCAATATGTCCGTCTGTCCTTGGTTCGGTGCCTCCAGCATATACACCATCATCTAGTTTCCAGATTATCTGTCCCCGTCCATAACTTCCAGAATGTAGAGAATATTCTATATCATGCCCTTTTCTAGATAATGCCTTGCCTATATGGTGTGGAAATTTTTTCTCCAGGAACACTTTTTTATCTTCGTCCCATCTCCATCTAGGTGCGTCTAAGGCGGCCTGTGGATTCAGATCAAAGTCCAATGTATTCATGATAACCTGGATATGGCCCTGAGGCTGCATGTAACCCCCCATAACACCGAAAGGTCCCACTGCTTCACCTTGCTTCGTAAGAAATCCTGGTATTATAGTATGATAAGTCCTCTTATTAGGCTCTAAACAATTAGCTTCTTTATTATCTAGTGAAAAGGTATTCCCTCTGTTCTGCAGTGCTATACCGGTGTCAGGAACCACTAAACCGGATCCGAATCCCATGTAATTGCTCTGTATGTATGAGACCATGTTACCATCTTCATCGGCTGTAGACAGGTATACTGTTCCGCCGTCGGCGATTCTACCGGGCTCAGGTTCTAGAGCTTCATCCTCGATCTCTGTTCTCCTTTCTTCGGCGTAATCTTCGGAAAGCATCTCATCGGGATCGATTTCCATATGATCAGGGTCTGTTATCACTTCTTTACCATCTGAAAAGGCTAATTTCAATGCCTCTATCTGTTTATGGTATGTTTCTACGGAGTCTTTGTGTTCAAAGTCGAAACCTTTCAATATTTTTAGAGCCTGCAGAGCGATCATCCCCTGTCCATTTGGAGGCAGTTCCCAGACCTTGTGACCTCTGTAATCTATGTTCAGAGGTTCGACCCACTCCGGTGAAAAATCTGCGAGATCTCTTTCTCTTAGATATCCACCCGTTTCTTTAGAAAACTCAGCTATATTCTCAGCCAATTTTCCTCTATAGAATGAATCTGCATCAGTTCTTCCTATCTCCCTTAGGGTTGCGGCATGATCCTTAGATCTCCACATTTCACCTATCTTTGGCGCTCTACCGTTCGGTGCAAAAGTCTCGAACCAATTCTGAAATTTCTTTTCATCACCGATATTTTTTTTGTAAGATTTGTATGCGGCTTTCCAATATTTACCCAATATAGGTGATATAGGATAACCTTCTTCTGCATATCGAACAGCCGGCTCTAGGACTTCTTCTAGCGGCAGTTCCCCGAACCTTTCGGAGAGTTCGGCCCAGGCACCAGGGATCCCTGGAACTGTAACTGGAGTCCACCCGAATTTTTGCATCTCTTCGTGTCCTTCGTCTTTCACCTTTTCTATATCTATGTCTCTCGGAGAGTATCCGCTCGAGTTGAGTCCATGCATATCTCCATCCATCCAAACAATCGCAAATCCGTCTCCACCGATACCGTTCGAAGTGGGTTCTAAAACGGTCAGACTCGCTGCCGTAGCCACGGCCGAGTCGACGGCATTGCCACCCTTTTTTAGGATATCCAATCCTGACTGCGCAGCCAGAGGTTGAGAAGTCGCTACCATACCTTTTCTAGAGTAATTCACTGATCTTCTGGACCGATACGGGTATTGAAGCGGGTCGAAATCCATGTTTCGTAAAAGAAGAAAGGAATAAATTATCTTTTCGTACATCTACGTATAAATCATCAATCGGGCTGATTGTTTGGGTAAATAATTAAAAGAGTGAGTCAATAACAATGATGATGGACATAAGGAAGACAATCCCAGTTATAGTGTTCTTGTGCGGTATATTCTTGGTGATCTACGGCGCTTTCAGTGGTGAGGTCGGCCTAGCAATCCTGCTGTTCATACCTGTGATATATGGATCTGGAATTTTTCTTATCGGCGGAATCCTTTTGATCTTTCTAGCCTTTCTCCTTTACTTCTTTTTCAGTTTCCAGCAGGTCAGATGGAAAGGAGGAGAGGTTATTAGCTCCGAAAGATCAAGTGAGGAATCCAGCTATGGAGGAGTAATTTTTATAGGCCCAATACCGATTGTCTTCGGAAAAGATAAGAGCATAACTACAAAGATGATGTATCTGGGATTGCTGATCGCTTCGATATTGGCCGCGATCTATGTGGCCACGATATTGACATAGATAAGGAGATGGTTGTGATGAGAGATTTTATAGAAGAAAATCTGCGCGAGATGGTAAAGATCAACAGCGAAAGTGAAGGTCAGATGGACGATATCGTCGATTTCACCACAGGACTATTAGATGATATCGGTTTAGAATATGAAGTCATCGATGAAGACGGTTTTAAACCGGTTATAATAGCCTCAAATGGAGAAGGCGGTGTTTGTTTTTCCGGACACCTAGATACAGTACCTCTTGGCGATGGCTGGGAGCACGAACAAGGTGAGATAATCGGTGACAAGATGTACGGTAGAGGTACGCTTGACATGAAAGGACCCTGTCTTTCGATCATCGCTGCAGCAGAGCGATTGTATAAAGAAAACGTGCCCTTTTCTATCATATTCACCACTGATGAGGAGGTCACGATGAGTGGGGCGAAAGAAGTGGCGGATAGACCTGAAGTTACGGAAGCATCTGCCGTTTTAGTCTGCGAACCTACTGATATGAGGGTCGTCAATCAGGAAAAAGGTGTTTATCAGTTCGAGATAACTACTGAAGGTAAAAACGCTCACGCAAGCATGCCTGAAAAAGGAGAAAATGCCATAGTCAAGATATTACCCATCTTGACCAGCCTATCTAGAAAAAACAACATACCCGCTGAAAAAGATGAGATGAGCTGTTGTGTGAACGTGATAGAGGGCGGCGAAGCGACTAACGTCATACCTGATTCCTGTAGAGCGGAAGTCGACGTGCGTTTCCCAGATCATTTTGATAAAGACCTCTTAAAAAAATATCTTTTTGATCCGATCGATGGTGATTTTGATTTAAAAGAGATACAATATCTAGATTCAGTTAAACTTAGCAAAGATAGAGGATCAGTACAGAAGCTTATAGAGATATCTAAGGCTGAAACCGGGTATGTGCCTTATGGTACAGAGATGGTCAGATATTACCAGGAAAATAAGGATACCATGATATTTGGTCCGGGTAAAGTGGACTCAGCCCATCAGCCAGACGAATATATAGACTTGGATCAGCTGGTCGATATAGTCGATATATATGTTGATTATGCTAAATCTATGGTCGACATCGATTAGGTGTCCTTGGGAAGGGGATGGCATCCCTGATATGGTCAAGATCACATAACCACATTATAACTCTCTCAATACCCAAACCATAGCCGGCGTGTGGAACACTCCCGTATCTTCTAGTATCTAAAAACCACTCGTATATCGAAGGATCTTCTCCTTCTTTTTCCAATCTCTTTTCCAATGATTCGATATCTATCTCTCTGACACTAGCTCCTATCAACTCTCCTACATGTGGTACCATCAGATCGTAACCTAAAACCTTTGAGGGATCATCCTCATCTCTTTTCATGTAGAAAGCTTTTATCTCTTTAGGATAATGTGTCACGAAAACAGGCTTATCGTAGAATGAAGTCAGTTTTTTCTCTTCAGGAACACCAAAATCCTCACCGTATTCAACATCCATACCGGCATCTTTTAGCTGTGAAACTGCTTCATCATAGGTGATTACAGGAAGCGGAGCCTCAAGATCTTCCAGATACTCGATATCAGCGTCTAAATTTTCCAGCTCGTCTCTATTCTTCTCAAGAACTTCACTAACTATATGTGTGATCAAACCTTCTCCAAGTTTTATAAGGTCATCTAAATCGAGCCAAAGCCCTTCGACTTCGGCGTGCCAGTACTCAGTGAGATGTCGAGGTGTTCTTGACTTTTCTGCTCTGAAGCTGGGTGCGATCGTATAGATGTTCCCCATCCCGAAAATGCCCGCTTCAGCATACAACTGCCAGCTCTGGGTGAGATATACCTGGTCGTCGAAATATTCTACAGGGAACAGTGTTGAACCACCTTCGCAGGCTAAAGGTGTGAGTATAGGAGATTGAAATTCCTCATAACCTTCACTCCTGAAGAACTCATGGATGGCGTTGAAAACAGTCGATCTAACATTCAATATATCCCTCATCTTCGTAGATCTCAGCCATAGATGTCTGTTATCCAAAAGATGTTCGACACTCTGGTCTTCATGTATCGGAAAGTCATCTGACGCATGGACTATCTCAGCATCAACAGCCGCTATCTCATAACCGCCTGGAGCCCTTTCATCTTCTTTAACTTTCCCTTTCACCTTCAAAGAGGATTCAACCAAAAGGTCCTTTATATCTTCGAATTTATCTTCGTCGAACTCGTCCTTTGCAAAGGTCGCCTGTACGACTCCGCTAGGGTCTCTGATATTCAAGAAAGCCATATTCCCGATATCTCTTGTTCTGTGTACCCATCCACGTATCTTGATCTCTTTTCCTGTGTGTACGCCTTCGAGTATCTCTTCTATCTCTACGAAACCTTCTTTCCCAAGTCCATCTGTTTCTTTTTCGTCATCTTTCGGACCCATCTTCTCACTTGGACTTTCTGAGTGAAGTTATAAGATAAAAGAGTTTTGGAGGTATGCTCTTATCAAGACTTTTGGTCCATCCCTTCACCAATCCTCGGGAACTTTGTCACCCTTCTTCAATGATTTCATTATATCGTCTTTCATCTCTAAAGCAGCTTTCCTCGAAGCCCTATCGAATTCTTCAGGGTCGTACTCTTCGTCATCTTCATAGGCGTAATCGATCCCTCTAGAGGAGTTCACTATAGCCCCGTAACCGTCATCGTTGAAACACGGTATCACATCGTCGGCGGTACCACCTTGTGTGCCGTATCCTGGTACCAAAAATAGATTGTTCTTCATGATATCTCTCAATGTTTCTGCTTCTTCTGGATAAGTGGCTCCGACTACCACACCTACAGAAGAGTACCCTCTATCGCCGATAAGATCTTTCCCCCATTCATCTATAAGCTCAGCCATGACTTCATATATCTTTTTCCCGTCTTCGGTCGTAAGGTCTTGTAGCTCGCTTGAAGATGGATTAGAGGTCTTGTCTAACACGAATATCCCTTTACCGTGTTCCTCACAGACCTCTACGAATGGTTCTATCCCGTCGGAACCGAGATACGGATTCACGGTGACCATATCTCCATCGAAAGATAACGCATCTTTATCGATAAGGTCCACTTCGCCAAGATGAGCCGAAGCATAGGCCTTCGCGGTACTACCTATGTCGTTCCTTTTAACGTCCTCTATAACTATCAATCCTTTTTCCTTAGCATATTCTATGGTCTTTTTGAATGCTCGTATACCTTCCACTCCATATTTTTCGTAAAAAGCGACCTGTGGCTTTACCGCGGGAACGATATCATGAACGCCGTCTATTATCCCTTTATTGAATTCAAATATCGCTTCTCCCGCTGCCTTAAATGGATCGTCAGTTTCCATCTTCGCTCTTTTCTTCAGATGATCGGGCACCCTCCATAGCCTAGGATCTAGACCTACAACTGAGGGGTTCTTCTTCTCATCTACAGCATCCAACAATCTATCGGCTAAATTATCCCGTTTCATACCTATCTCTCGAAAAATGAAAAGGGAGAAAAGATATAAGATTTTTTGATTCTTTGTTCAGTCTTCTCTCAATTCTTTTTTCGCCTTCAACGCCCAATCCGGGTCTTTCCACTGTTCTCTGCCCACTGCAACAAGATCGACTCTCCCTTCTCTTACGATCCTATCGGCATAGTGTGGATCTTTGATGCCTCCCACACCGATAACCGGGAGATCTATGGAATCTATGATCTCTTCAGCAGTAGGGATGAAGTAACCCTGCTTTCCTTCCAATTCTTCCGGTCTAGAGCCGCACATGTTGCCTGAGACGTCTATGATATCTACGCCTTCACTTTTGAGCTCTTGAGCAAAATTTTTCGCTTCTTCGACAGTCAAGCCTTCATCATCCATATCAGTGGCTCCTAATCTATACATCAGGGCGGTTTTATTCAACGCCTCCTTGACTTCACCGACGATATCTAAAGGAAATCGCATCCTGTCCTCTAATTTTTCTCCTCCAAATCCGTCGTCTCTCTGATTCGTGAGAGGGGATAAGAATTGTCCCAATAGGAAACCGTGGGCCCCGTGTACCTCAACCAAGTCGAATCCAGCCCTTTCAGCTCTTGATGCGGCTTTAACGAAACTTTCTTTTATGTTTTCCATCTGCTCTTGCGAAAGTTCTTCCCCATCTTCAAAATAGGTTTTAGAGGGAACAAGAGGTCTATCTCCTATCAAGCTTTCATCGCATTTACCTCCAGCATGATTGATTTGTATAGCTGCCGCCGCACCGCTGGACTTGATGGTGTCCGCCAACTTTTCCAAACCATCTAAGTGGTCATCTGAATAGATCCCTAATTGATTCTTACTCAATCTTCCTCGCTTATCAACGTAAGAATGTTCGACGATGACCAGACCTGTAACTTCGGATCTTTCATCATAATGCTGATATAGTTCTTCAGTTGCGAAACCCTCTTCAGTGGACTTTTCCGTAGCCATCGGTGGGAACACGATCCTATTTCTGATATCTGTAGAATCAATTTTTAGAGGATTGAACAGTCCGACCATATAATCACCTAATCTTCATAATCTTCGCTCTAGATAGTCCTCCAGTATCTTGAACGCTCTTATCTTCTGACTGATATCCGTGCTTCCGTGACCTTCTTCACCCAACTCTTCGAGTTCGAAGTCTTCGCCTTCTTCCCAGCCCATATCTTCTAATCCGTCTCTGAAGATCCTCGCCTGCTCGATGGGACATCTAGGGTCATTCACGCCGTGTATCATCAGGATAGGCCTTTTCATGTTTTCAACATGTTCGATCGGACTCCTATCTCTCCACAACTCGTAGTTCTCCTCGGGATCACCCATGTTTTCTTCCAGCATCGACTGGAAGTGAGGCATGTCTTCTTCGTAAAGTTTGTGTAGATCGGTAATACCTATCCAAGCTATCCCAGTAGTCCAAAGTTCTGGATATTTCACCATCTGCATGTAGGCGGAATAACCGCCGTAAGAACCGCCGAACACCGCGATCCTGTCCGCGTCGATCCAATCCTTCTCTTTCAACCACTTAGCGCCTTCGGCGACATCGTCCTGTTCTTTTCCGCCCCAGTCCATGTGGATCATCCTTTTGAATTCTCTGCCTCTTCCTATAGAACCTCGATAGTTGGGCTGTAAAACAGTGTATCCTCTGCTCGTCAGGAACTGCGCGTAAAGATTGAAACCTCTAGTCGATTGGAAGTGCGGTCCACCGTGTACCATCACTACCGCTGGAGAAGGTCTTTCTCCTGAATCGTAAAGGAGCGCTCCTATCTCTAGGCCATCAACGGATTCGTATGTGACGTAATCAGCGTCTACGAAACTATCTGGGTCTATGTCTCCATACTCAGCTTCCAGTATAACCTCATATTCGTCATTTTCCACGTCATACCTGTAGAGTTCTTTCCTTTCATCAGGCTTTGTGTAGGGGAGTATTATCTCGGTATCTGAGATGAAAAGCCCTCCATTTCCGCCCTGTGGGAAGGAACATACTCCTTCATCCAATTCCAACTCTTTCATCGATCCATCAGATCTATTTTTAACAGGTATCCAGCCCGCCTCTTTTATCCTTAGTGAGACGAAATCATCTTTATCGGGTAGGAAGGAAACAGCTCTTTCTTCATGTTCGTTAGAGCCGAACCATTCAACGCTTTCCTCTTCTAGATCATATATGCCGGTTCTCACCATATCAGTCGAATTGTCGCTGATGAGTAGAGAACTACCATCCGAGGACCAATCTCCGATCGATGTCTCGAAACCATCTTCACTTATGTCCAATTTTTTCTTCTCGCCGCCGTCAGATTTGCATACATAAACGTCCTGATTCTCGAGATTTTCAGATTCGTTTGCCGAGTAAGCTATGTATTCATCGTCAGGACCGAAAAAAGCGCTCATCACCGGCTGCTCATATTCAGTAAGTTTTTCAGTGGAATCTTCTTTCAGATCGTATTTATAGAGATTCATCTGCTCACCCATATCGCTGGTGAATAACAGATATCTACCATCATCACTCATATCTTGAATGATGCACTGTCCGTCCGCGGTAACAACACTTTCAACATTTCCGTCTAAATCCATAGAATAGATATCGTTCTGTTCATTTCCAGCCTCGTCCTTATGGAAGTATATCTTTTCGCTGTCACTGCCCCACATTATGAACCAGCGCGCATTTTTTGGAACTTCTCCCTCACTCAACTGTTCTATCTCACCGCTTTTGAGATCCATCACATGTAATTCATTTCTTCCGGACATGTCCCAGTAAAAGGCAACTTTTTCCCCATCAGGAGACGCGATAGGGTGATAAAATTCTGGCAGACTAGCTAACTCTTCAAGTGGATATCCTTCTCCCATGTTTTCACGGTCATGCAAACACTATTAAGAAGTAATAAAATTTTTCTTGCGATGAGCATAGAGAAGTTTAAAATACCAATTTGATCAATCATGAACTCAATACAGGAGATAGATAAAATGGTCAGAAAAAGGAAAATACCTCTGCTTCACGATCATCACAACCACCCTAGCCAGTATGCAGCTTTTTTCGATTCTCCAGACCTGTCGGGTGTGAAGAATAAAGAAAGAGCGATCTCCATCATTCAAGAAAGTGCTGAGATGGGAAAAGTGAACGTTGTTTTGGGATGGAATAATTCTTATTACTCTTTCGATATCGACGACCTGAAAAAACTTCCACCGGTCATAATCTGTAATCTTTCCTTTCACGGTTTTTTACACAACCAAAAGGCTGAAGAGATAGTTCATGAGCGTCGCGAAGATTCCGAGATACTTGAAAAAATGGAAGATCCAGCATGGATGGAGAGCAATCTTCCTAAAATCATGGGTTTCCTTATCAGCATAGAAGGTTTAGATGAAAATAGATTGGATTCTCTTTACGACTTTTACCTGGATAAAGGTATATGGAGTACTGAAGATATGCTTCTGCCGTCAGAGGAAGCTCTACAGACCTATGTCTCTTCTGGATACTCCGAAAGGACTGATTTTTGGACCGTCCTTCCTACTTACGAAAAGATGAGTGAAGAAGCCAAAAAAGAGATCAAAGGTATCAAGATATTTACAGACGGAGCTCTAGGACCTAAAACGGCGGCTTTGGAAGAAAAATTCCCGGGTGATGTCGAGGGCGAGTTGCTCCATACCGAGGAAAGCTTGGAAAAACTAATAGAAAGGATCGATAAGGAGAAAATTGCGATACACGCGATCGGCGATTTAGCGATTAAAACGGTCGTGGAGAGTTTAATTCATCTTGACAAAAAAGGCGTCGACCTGCCTGAAATACGTATAGAACACGCGCAATTCATAGATGAAAAGACCGCGAAAAAAGCGAAGTCGTTGGGCATAACTCTCAGCATGCAGCCGAACTTCAGCATGGACTCGGATCATTACTCCGATAGACTGTCGGAAAAATATCTCAGATCGAATAACCCTTTCCGTATGTTGATAGATGAAGTCGGTTTTATCCCGGGAGAAGACCTGATATTTGGATCAGATGGTATGCCTCACGGTGTTAAAGGAGGTCTGAAATCATCTCTATTCCCTCCTTATCCCGGTCAGAGATTGACCCTCGAGGAATTCATCGATGGTTACTGTACAAAGGACGGTGAAGGTAGTATAGACATCGAAATAGATAAAGACGAAGGAAAAATCGAGGTAGAAGAGATCAATACCTAGTTCATCTACACTTTCATCTCCCCCTCTTTATCACTTTTTTTAAAGCTGTGTTTTAATCAAAGATCATGAGAGATGATTGTCCCAATTGCGGTTCCAAAAATTATCGTCCTTCAGAGGGTTGTGGTTTATGTCTAGAATGTGGTTATGAATCTTGTTCAACGGCAGCGTTGCAGTCATGAGAAGAATTAAATAACGCACCCTGAGTAGTTCAAATCCGATGACAACTTTAGTGATCTGTGAGAAAAAGAGTGCTGCGGCCCGGATATCACAACTTCTTTCCGGGGGAGAACAAGTTCAAAGATCGTATTACGATTATCCTTATTTTGAATTCGAAAGGGAGGGCGACGATTTCGTCGCTGTACCACTCAGAGGACACATAGTCGAATACGATTATCCAAAGAAATATAATAAATGGAATAAAGTCGATGAGGAGGATCTTATATGGGTCGAACCAGTGAAGAAGGTCACAGCTAAAAGGATAGTCAATCTTTTAAATAAGACCGGTAAGGACGCTGATGAGATCGTCGTAGCTACTGACTATGATAGAGAAGGTGAACTTATCGGTTTAGAGGCCGTGAGATTGGTCAAAAAAGAGCTCGGAGGTATACCCGTAAAAAGGGCCCGTTTCAGTTCGATATCTAAGAGCGAACTCGAAAAGGCCTTTTCAGAGCTCACTGATGTTGATGTAAATCTGGCTGAATCAGCTGCGACCAGGCAGGTTATCGACCTAGCTTGGGGTGCTGTCTTGACTCGTTTTCTTTCCAAAGCTTCCAGCCAGTACGGAAAAGATTATCTCTCTGTAGGGAGAGTTCAGAGTCCTACTTTGGCGATCGTCGTTGACAGAGATCTCGAGATCGAAGCCTTCGATCCAGAACCATATTGGAAGATCAGCGCTGTCATGGAAAAAGATTTCGAATTCGAAGCAGACTATGAAGACGGCAGGATATGGGACAAGAATAGAGCGGACAAGATATATGAAAAAGTCGAAAGAGCTGATCGTGCCTCTACGATCTTTTTCAATGAAAAAACAAAGAAAGATTGGCCTCCGTCACCTTTCAACACTACTAAATTTTTGTCTGATGCTAATAAAATAAATATGAGTCCATCTCAGGCGATGAGTACTGCAGAAGATCTCTATACCGCTGGATGGATATCTTATCCGAGGACTGAAAATACTGTCTATCCTGATAGTCTTAATGTAGTCAGCCATCTAAAGAAGTTGAAATCATCTGAACTCTCTGACGAAGTCAAGGAGGTCTTGTCTCAGGATAAGATATGGCCTACGAAAGGAAAGAAAGAAAGTACCGATCATCCACCTATTTATCCTATAAAACCCGCCACAAAGAACGATCTTAGTGGTAATAGGTGGAAAGTATATGAGTTGATCTTAAGGCGTTTCCTTGCGACTTTAGCGCCTTACGGCGTTAAAAGACTGAGAAAAGCTGAATTCGATATCGAAGAGGAAAAATTTAAGTCTAGCGGGACTGAACTAGTCAAAGACGGCTGGAGAAAATATTACCCTTATTACAAATTCAACGAAACAAAAATACCCGGACTTGAAGAGGGAGAAGAAGTCGATGTTTCGGACGTCGATATGGAGGAAAAAGAGACTCAACCACCGAACCGATATTCCCAGGGAAAATTAGTGAAGTTGATGGAAGATAAAGGCCTTGGAACAAAAAGTACCAGACACGGTATAATACAAAAACTCTACAATCGTGATTTCATAGAAGGAAAAGTACCCCGATCCACCGTTTCGGGAAAGAGTGTCATAAAAACGCTAGAGAAACATGCTGATATGGTCACTAAACCAGACATGACCAGAACGTTAGAAGAAGACATGAATAAGATAGCGGAGGCCGAGCTAGAGAAAGAGAAAGTTATAGAGGAATCTAGAGAGATGCTCCAAAAAGTAGTAAAATCCCTGAAAGAAGACAAGGAAGAGATAGGAAAGGAACTCAAGCAGTCACTGCAGGATCAGAACGCAGTAGGTGATTGCCCTGAGTGTGAGGACGGCACTCTGGTGATAAGGAAGTCGAACGGTGGTAGGTTCGTTGGCTGCAGTAATTATCCTGATTGTAAGAATACTTACAATATACCACGTTCTGGGACTATAAGACCGACGGATGAAAAGTGTCCCGAGTGTGGTTCTCCATTGATAAAAGTTTATCATGGAGGAGATACTGAGAAGATCTGTATCGATATAAAATGTGATTATACTAAAGAGAAAAGGTACAGAGGTGAATGCCCTGAGTGTGGAAATAAGATGAGTGAGAGGCGTTCATATAAAGGTAAGAGATTTTTAGGATGCACGAATTATCCAGAATGTGAGAACACCTATCCATTACCTCAAAGAGGTAATTTAATATCGGCGGACAGAAGCTGTGAAGAATGTGGATCTCCGATACAGAAGATGACTAAGAAAAATAAAGAACCTTGGGAATTTTGCCCCAATCCAGATTGCGACTCTAATGACAAGGAAGATAAAGATTAAAATTAGAAAGTGAGATATCTTTATCTAAAATCACATTCTTCGGCTTTCCTTTGCCTTCATGCGGAGTTTCTTCTCACCACATTTTCTGCACTTGTCGGCATCCTTTGGATTGCTGGCATAGCAGTTCATACATATCTTTTTATCCAACAGTCTTTTTTCAGCTTCTTGAAATCTTGCCATTTTTACACCGTGAACTGATAATGAATCAAAGACTCCTGATATATAAATCATTAGGTCTTTAAGATACAAAATAAGGCTGAAAAAATTAATATTACTATAGTGTATCTTGATTGAACGATAACATGACAGGCGATAGATCCCTACAGAAAAAAAATGCAGGTTATAAGGCTGCCGAATTCGTTGAAGACGGTATGATATTGGGTTTAGGAACGGGTTCTACGGCAAAATATGCGATAGAACGGGTAGGAGATAGGATAGACGAAGAAGGTCTTGAAGTACAGGGTATACCCACTTCGATCGAGACCAGAAAAAGAGCTGAACGTGCTGGGATAGAACTTGTAGAACTTGATAAAGCCGATAAGATCGATCTAACTATAGACGGGGCGGATGAAGTGGATCCACAAATGGACCTGATCAAAGGTGGAGGGGGCGCTCTGCTGCGTGAGAAGATAATCGCTTACAATTCCGATCAGTATATAGTCATAGTAGATCCGAGCAAGATGGTAGATGTTCTTGGAGAAAGTTTTGATCTTCCAGTCGAAATATTGTCTTTATGGCAGGACTGTATATCAGAACAGGTTGAAAAACTCGGCTGCAAGACGACTCTCAGAAAAAAAGAGGATGGAATATACAAAACTGACAATGACAACAATATAATAGACTGTGATTTTGGAACTATAGATGATCCTAAATGGTTGTCGCGAGAACTGAATTCTATACCAGGTGTTATAGAGAATGGTCTTTTCTTAGATATCGCCGACAAGATAATAATAGGAAATGAAAAGGGTTTTAGAGAAATAGGTTGAGAGCAAGAGTTTTCTAGTTGTCTACTGGATGATCAAAAAGCGGAGTCAGCTAGATCTTTTATCTCTTTTAAATTCTCTTTTATGTTCTCTATACGCTCTTCCTCTTTTTCCTCTATCTCTTTGATGATCTCTTTGATAGGCTGATCTAACTGATAACCATGAACAGGTCTTCCTTTTCCTTCTTTCTTAATGTCTCTTTTTGTAACCCATCCTTTCCCCCTAAGTTCCTGCATAGCGATAGATACTTCCGGCTGTCTCAGGTCAGTCGCATCCTCGATCTCCCGACTTTTGGTTTCCTCTCTACTAGCTACAAAAACAAGGGTTCGAGCTATGTTTTTCTGGAGTCCTGCCTTTATGAACCTATCGACCAATTCTTCCTGCTCTTTTGTAAGACCTTCCTTTGCCATTTTTCCACCTTATTGCTTAATTAATTATTCAAATGGTAGTATATAAGACTTACGACTTTCGTAAACTCCTTTTTATATTTTAGGGGTGATTGTTTGATCGATGTATTATATTTGTCATGAGAAATGTTTTATACCTTGATACCGATTGAATATTGAAGAAGATGTTCGATAATATATTGATAGCCACTGACAACTCTCCGCTGATGAAAAATGCTATCCAATATACTGCTACCCTCTTTCCGAAAGCAAATTATCATCTCATAAACGTGATAAATACTACTGACAGCTCCATACCCCAGACCAATCTGATGCAGAACAAGATGGCCAAGATGTCTCAAGAGGCACTAGCTAACGGGGAGGAAATACTCAATGAGATGGGTATAGAGGATGTACATAAGAACAGCCCAGCCGGCAAACCATCTTCGAAGATAATAGAATGCATAGAAGATAATGATATCGATCTACTCGTGATGGCGACCCATTCGAAGACGGGAGCCCAGAGGGTCCATATCGGAGAAACAGCTACTCATTCTTTAGAGATAACATCAATACCTTCTATGATCTTTTCATGCAGGTGTGAATTAGAAACGCCCAAAAAAATATTCAACCCCAGTACATTCAGCAGTTATTCGATAGATGCATCTATGTTAGCTATCGAGATCGCTGATTATTTCGACGCTAGTTTAACTACTTATGATATCGGTGATAAAGAGGCCGATCCATCAGCTAAAAAGATAGAGCAAAGAGCCGAAAAAATGGGAGTAGAGTACAAGCTAGAGACCAACAAAGGAGCCACTGATAAAGAGATAATAAAAAAAGCGGGAGATTTTGATTTCATAGTAGGGAGTAGGGGTAGAAGTGGTTGGAGATACAAATTGAGACACATCTTCAGAGGCTTAGCGCTCAGCAATCTTGAGAAAGAACTGATAGCGGAAGTAGAGGTACCATTTTTGATGGTCGGTGATTAAAAAAAGATATCGGTTAGGGCCTTATAGCCCGTATCTACTTGTTTTCCCAAGTTTCTCTTCGATATTCAATAATCGGTTATATTTTGCTGTTCTCTCTCCTCTCGATGGAGCCCCAGTTTTTATTTGACCAGAAGACATAGCCACGGAAAGATCAGCGATAAAATCATCGGTAGTTTCACCAGAACGATGAGAAACCATCACTTTGTATCCGTTCTTGAAAGCGATCGAAGCGGCGTCCATTGCTTCTGTTAAAGTGCCAATCTGGTTGACTTTAAGTAGAACAGCATTGCAGGCTCCCTCCTCTATACCTCTGCTTATTATATCAGGATTACTTACGAACAAGTCATCACCGACTATCTGAATCTTGTCCCCCCAACGTTCTGTCATATCGATGAAACCATTCCAATCTTGCTCGTCGAGAGGGTCTTCTATAGAGATCAACGGATATCTTTCTATCATCCTCCCGTAAAAATCAATCATCTCTTCACTCGTTAAGATATCATCACCTGATTTATAACCTTTTGAGTTTTTCAACTCTGTAGCCGCTGTATCGATAGCCAGATCTATATCACTAGAATAACCACATTCTTCTATCGCCTCCATCATAAGTTCAAAAGGTTCTATAGGGTCTTCCAATGGAGGTGCATACCCTCCTTCATCGCCAAGGTTAGTGGCGGAGGAACCGTATTTCTCTTCTATTATTTTACCCAAAGTATGATAAGTTTCAGTTCCCATCCTCAACCCCTCTTTAAAAGTATCTGCTCCAACAGGGGCGATCATATATTCTTGGATATCCAATTCGTTACCGGCGTGTTCTCCTCCGTTCAATACGTTCATATAAGGGACGGGTAAAACCAGATCGTTAGAACGGCCGAGATATCTGAAAAGTGGTAAATTCAAAGAATGAGCAGCCGCTCTCGCTGCAGCTAAAGAAACCGCTAGAATAGCGTTAGCACCTAGTTGGCTTTTGTCATCGCTACCATCCATCTCGATCATCTTGTTGTCGATCATCGCCTGTTGAGTCACTTCTTCTCCGATGAGAGCGGGTCCGATCTTTTCCTCTATATTCTCAACAGCTTTTTGAACACCTTGCCCTCTGTACCTATCTTCTTTATCTCTCAGCTCTAGGGCCTCATTAGACCCGGTAGAAGCTCCAGAAGGAACAGCAGCTTTACCTACAGACCTATCGGTTTTAACCTCGGCTTCAACAGTAGGATTACCTCTTGAATCGAGTATCTCCCTTGCATCTATCGAATCGATCTTAATCATCCTTGATCACGTGGTACTTTATACGCGAGTTGATTAAAAGTTTATCGTTATACTACGGCATAAGGAACATCGAAGAAAATGATTAAGTACCGTCGCTCAACTATCGGATCGATATGGTACCCCCTCCTTATGGCGATTGGTCTCTAAAAGACATGGCAAAATATCCCTTCCTGGAAGAATCTAAAAAATATATAAAAGAGGAAGGGCCCTCTTTCGAGGAACTTCTAGATGACAGGATTTGGGGAGAGGCGAGACGAAGAGGTAAAAAGAGAGTACTTCAGACCTTAAATGAAGGTCGAGTCCTTATAAGAGATATGAAGGGAGAGATAGAACAGGAAGAGGAGCTTTTTTCCTATCCTATAGCCCGTATGTTGATCTCCTCTATCGAAGACGATTATTTGTTGAGGCGATACAGTCTAGGCGAAGCAGAAAGGATCAGCGATGAGATATCACGGGAAGACGAGGAGAAGATATTGACATTAGCATCCCGTCTCGGCTTTGACGCTGATAAGAAAGCATCTTATTACATCCTTCATTTTACAGATTATCTAGAGAGCACGCAAAGACTAAAGGCCCCAGCATGGAAATTGGTCAATCAAGATATAAGAAGCGGCTGGGTATACCTACAAGAAAAGAGATTCATTCGGATCATGAAAGAAAAGATCTTTTCGGTCATCTCTGATGGGTTACCCGCACCGACTTCAGATATCATTTTGGAGAATTTCAGTGTTGAGCTCAGGGAGATAAAAGAGGTGCTTGAAAACATTCGAAAAGACATGCAAGATGTTGATATGGGCGAAGTCGAAACAGATCTTTTCCCACCTTGCATCAAGAAATTATTAGCCGGTCAAAAGAAGGGTGAAAATCTTTCTCACGAAGGTAGATTTGCACTGACCGCTTTTTTGAAAAAGGTGGGCCTTTCGGAAGATGAGATAGTGGAGATATTCAAGGAGGCCCCGGATTTCGATATAGATCTGGCATCTTATCAGATACAGCATATAATAGGCGAGATATCAGGCACGGAGTATAATCCACCTGGTTGTAGTACTATGAAGACAAACGGCATCTGTTTCAATCCGGATTCATTATGTGATCAGAACTGGATGACCCACCCCTTAACATATTATACTGTAAAAAAGAAGAATTCTGAAGAAGACAAGCAGGAAAACGAAAAAGAGGAGAACGGATGATCATTTATTTTTCAGCTTGGACCATGTATTTATTCCTCTAAATATGGCAGTAAAATTACCTGCGATAGCGAACCATATCAATAACAATTCAAAAAGGCCGATTTCATGATCTAAGATTACAATATTGCTCCACCCTGTTTCAAAGAGTGTGAAGTAAAGGAAAGAGAAAAAAATCAAGAGTACCAATCTCTCCGCTCTCCCAGCTATCCCTCCATAATCTCGAGAAACACCTACTGCGTCAGCTTGTGTCCCCATATAACTGGTCATCAGGACACCGATGATAGCTAAAAGACCTATACTGGTCCTAGATAGAGGCCCGAGCGTTATTCCGACCAAGATAAAGATGTCAGAATATCTATCTATAGTGTGGTCAAGAAAATCTCCCTTTTTCGAGGCTTTACCTGTCATCTTGGCGATCTTCCCATCTAACGCATCGAACAAAGAATTCAAAACAACAAAGATACCTCCTGATAAGACAAAGGATGGTTTATTGGAAAAGTAAAAGGAAATACCTGCTATTAACGCAAATAACAATGATAGCCAAGATACTAAATCTGGGTTCACTTTCCTCAATTTTTTCGCCATCGGGGCCAATATCGAATCAGCCTGTTTTCTATATCTGTTCAATACCATCGTTTCTTTAATATATCCGGGTAATAAAATCTATTGCCTCGAGAGCATTTCACCGCTCCAATCGACAGAGCCCGGTTTATAATACTCTGTCTTTCCTTCCATTATCTCTTCTACAGAGGAGGCGACTTCTACCGGTTCCCGATCAGTGGTGTCTATCTCTAGTACTTCATCGCTGTTCTGAAGAGCTTCCATCAATATGATATCGATCATCTCAGCCTCTAAATTTTCTTCTATCTTATCTCTATCCCATCCTTTATTTTCCATCCTTTCTTCTAATACAGATGGTGAACATCTCAACACGATGACAGTAGATATAGGAAGATGATGGGAGAGATGTCCTTCTATGATATCCGCTTCGATATTTTCATCATTAAAGGATCTTTTCAATGTTTCTATATCTACCTCGAAACTCTTTCTCTCGGGATCTTCTTTTTCGAGTAGACCTTTATCTCGTATAAATCCATTCAGGTCGAGCACATCGAAACCTCTTTTCTCCAAAACCTTTGAAACTGTAGTTTTACCTACTCCTGGTGTTCCGGTCAGAGCGATCATAATAGATTTTCAGGTGTTGATCTTGTATTAGTATTTTCCCACTTTCAGTATACCCTGTCGGACAGCTTTAAATAATCCATGAAAGATATACCCTCGGATGGAAGGAATATCTGATAAAGAAGAGAAAGACCTAGATCAGAAGATTTACTCCGTTTCAGGGCTGAATCATTTCGTTAAAGGCCTGCTGGAAAGAGAAAAAGAATTACAAGATGTTTGGGTCAAAGGTGAAATATCGAATTTCAAACATCACAAAGGTAGACACATGTATTTCGTTCTGAAGGATGACAGCAGCGAGATAAACAGTGTCATGTTCAGATCAAAGAATAGGGATTTGGATTTTGAACCTGAAGAAGGGATGGAAGTCATATGCAGAGGCGATATAACTCTCTATGTGGATCGTGGAAGGTATCAAATTGTCGTAAAAGAGATGATGGTAGGAGGCATCGGAGAGCTTTATCTTGCGTATGAGAAATTAAAAGAAAAATTATCAGAGGAAGGACTATTCGATGACGAACACAAAAAAGCTATACCTTTCTTACCAAAAAAGGTGGGCATAGTCACATCTGGCGAGGGAGCCGCTCTAGAAGACATGTTGAGGACATTAAAAGAAAGATTTGAGAACATAGATATCGTTGTATCTCCCGCTAAAGTCCAAGGGGAAGATGCCGCTAAAGACATAGCCGAGTCCATCAAAAAATTGGACGAGATGGATGTCGATGTTGTCATCATAGGTAGAGGTGGAGGATCCATAGAAGATCTATGGAGCTTCAACGAAGAGATCTTGGCTAGGGCCGTCTTTGAAGCTGAAACACCTATAGTATCCGCGGTAGGCCACGAAACAGATTTTTTGATATCAGACTTTGTAGCTGATGAGAGGGCTGCAACACCTACAAGTGCAGCTGAACTCGTAGTACCTATAAAATCTGAATTGAAGAGTAAGGTAAGAGATCAGAAAAGGAGAGCTAGAACGGCGATGAGGAATATCATTACTAATTATAGAGAGAAACTAAAAAATCTTAGTACTAGTCCTGTCCTCCAAAATCCGAAGAGGATGCTTGAAGATAGATATCAAAAGCTAGATGAAAATACCGAAAGGATTGATATATTATTGGAGAGGTATCTTGAAAGATACAAAGAAGACCTCTCGAACAAAAAAGATAGATTGAACGCACTCAGTCCTGTACAGACCATGAAAAGAGGGTATTCTATCGTTATGGATGACCAAAAAAAAGTTATATCTAGTGTAGATGAAGTCGAGAAGGAAGACTTACTATCCATCCATCTTATAGATGGTGAAATCTTATCCGAAGTAGAGGAGGTTGAAAGATGTCAGAAGAAGAACTTGAAAAAATAGAAGATCTCGATGAACTAGGTTTTGAGCAAGCACTTGAAAGGCTGGAAAAGATCAATAAAAAGCTTGAGAGGAACAAAGTTCCGCTGGAAAGAGCTATCGATCTCTATCAGCAAGGCATGGAATTGATCGAATACTGTGATGAGAGATTGGAAGAAGCTGAAGGGAAGATAAAGAAGATGACCAATGAAAAGGAAGAGATGATCGAGAATTAGATGGTAGATTAGATTGATAGTTTTCCCAAAATTATATAACAATAATCGTTTTAATAAACTGCAAACCTAAAATTATGAATCCGAATGTCCGAGTTTTTGAAGACTCAGAGACCCTGAAGATAGGCTTAGAGAAAACGAGAAGGCAGATATTGGACCTTCTAAGAGTAAAAGATATGACTATCTCTCAAATATCCGAGGCCTTAGAGAAAGATCAATCCACTATATATAGGCACGTGAAAAAACTTGAAGGGGCCGGTTTCATAGCAGTCAAGGGTGAAAGAAAAGAACATCATATACCAGAAAGGATATATGGAAGAACAGCGGAAGTATTTTTGATGACTCCCGAACCTATCGAGTCAGATGTTTCATCTATAATCGGAATTCAGTGGACCGATGAACAGTTAGAGGATTGCCTTGAAATCGTAGAAGATATTGGATATGAACTTGAAGATAAAACGATTATCAACCGTTTGACCGAGACTCTTAAAGAACTAGACCGAGAGATAAACAGCGAATTGGCATCAGCGATAGATGATGATGACGAGATAGATTATCTTTCACTACTACAGATCAAATTTCTGATTTCAATCATAAAGATGGAGAAAAATCACAGATTTAGAGAGGAGATAAATGAGATGATCTCTGAGTTCAGACCATCAGAATAATCCTGTATTTCTACAATTTATAGTCTTCTTCTAAAATTTTCTCTTCGTATCCTTCAATTTTCTCTTCCACTTCTCCCTCCTCCTCACTCTCATGATAAGTCGGCACTCTGCCTTTTGGTAACCCTTCTTTTTTACCCCACCATGAACTTAGTCCGAGATGCCCTAGAACCAACAGAACGATCCCGATAGGTAGTAGTACAAACCAGCTCGTCAAACCAGCAGCGAGTAGAGTGAAAAGGATCACTCCAACGGCGCCCGCGGTCAATGCATAAGGAGCTTGTGTCTTTACATGGTCGACGTGATCCGCCCCTGTAAATAAAGAACTCATTATGGTGGTATCACTTATAGGTGAAACGTGGTCTCCCATTATACCTCCGCTAAAAACGGCGGCGATAGACGCATATAGTGCTATGCTGACTTCGTCACCTGCCAAAGAATACGCGGTCGGGATCGCTATAGGCATCATTATAGCAAATGTCCCCCATGATGTTCCCGTTGTGAACGCAATAAAAGCGGCCGCTATGAATATGATGAGTGGAACCATCAATGCCCACAGCCCGGCTAACTCCGCTAGGTTCTGCACATAGATATCAGTTCCTACAGCACTGGTGGCTGAACCGATACTCCATGCTAGAAGTAAAATAGTTGTAGGTTTGATCATCAATTTCATACCGTCTTCAAATCCTTCTACCCATTCCTTGATATCTATTGTCTTTTTTATCAGAGTGGGCATACTAGCGAAGAAGAGCATTATAAAGGAGGCCCAGAGAAGAGCAGTAGCTGAATCAGCATCTCCAAGAACTCCTGTTAGACCTTCAGCTGTGTATGTTTCCATACCTCCTCCGGTGACCCAAAGACCCAATAACCCACCGATAGCAAGACCCAGGATAGAAACGACGAAAACCAAAACACTTCCTTTTTCTTCCACCGGGTCTCCAAGGTCGCTTTCCGTCTGTATCATAGGATCAGCATCGTCCGCTAAGACTTTCCCGGTCTCTCTAGCCCTGATCTCAGCTTTTAACATACCTCCGTAATTTCTATTCGTGAGGACTACGATCCATACTAGTATTATTGCAAATATAGCATAAAACTGAAAGGGTAGTGCCCTTAAATAGGCTAAAAATCCACCGATCTCAATGCCGAGCTGGTCGAATTCAGATTCTATCAATCCGAGCATGAATCCGATCCACGTAGAGAACATAGCAAGCCCTGCTATTGGAGCGGCGGTGGAATCGACTATGTATGATAGTTTTTCTCTTGAAACTCTCAGCCTGTCGGATATATCCCTCATCGTGTTACCGCTGACTACCGTGTTGGTGTAGTCATCAAAGAATATAGCTGTACCTAAAGCAGCTGCCATTATCGAGGCTGATTTACTAGAGCGGATATACTTAACAGCACTTTCAGCGACCGCTCTTATGGCTGCAGCTTTGTATAAAACGCCTATTGATCCACCTATAATGAAGTCAAAAAGAAGTATAGTGAAGTTGAAAGGTTGAGTCCCATTTTCAACCAGCCATCCCACCGTTGTTATCGAACCATTTATTGGGGCCTGCAAGAGGTGAAGGTATACAGGAGATTCTAAAGGCCAAACTTCAGTCATGAATCCAGCAACCCAAACTCCTAGAAATAGGGAAGGGATCACTTTTTTAGTTATCATCGCCAAAGTGATGGCTGCAAGTGGAGGTAAAAGAGAAAAAATCCCATAAGTTTCCATGGTCAATATTTCCCACATCTATTATCCTCCCTTTTCGGGATAAGCGATTAAATATAATGATAGTCATAATAGATAAAACTTTTGTTCGATCTAAAATATTATCATTTCTCGACTACCAAATCCGAAACACTAATAAACTGTGTTTATTTAAATGAGAGTATGAAAGGAACTGAAGGTTTTCACCTTGCAGATGAAGAAGATATTAAAGACGGGAAAACAACGGATATCTATTTTGAGAACACTATGGATATATTTGAAGAAAAGGGTGTGGGTGACGAGAACGTTATAGCTGAATTCACGGCTTCCTCTTTTCCCTCGGACTGGCAGTGGGCGGTTTTTGCTGGTTTAGATGAAGTTCTAGAACTTTTAAAAGGAAAGGAGGTCGATGTTTATTCGATGCCCGAGGGAACTATATTCAGAAACGAAGGGAAAAATGGAATATTCACACCTGTCTTTTGGATCGAAGGTCCATATAAAGAATTCTGTATATACGAAACTCCGATATTAGGTTTCGTTTGTCATCCGACTGGAGTAGCTACTAAAGCTTCTAGAGTCAAGAAAGTAGCAGGTGAGATACCGATAATGTCATTCGGTATCAGGAGGATGCATCCCGGTATCGCGCCGGTGATAGACAGGTCAGCGTATATAGGAGGGTGCGACGCCATCTCGGGTATAGCTGGTGCCGAAGAAGTGGGTGTGGAACCGCAGGGTACGATGCCCCACGCACTCACCATAATATTCGACGAGCCTATGGAAGCTTTTGAGGCTTTCGACGAAGTGCTTCCGAAAGAGGTATCTCGGATAGCTTTAGTCGATACGTACTACGATGAGACGGTCGAATCAGAGATCGCTGTAGAAGCAATGGGCGATGATCTCTACGGCATCAGATTGGACACGCCTTCCTCGAGAAGAGGCGACCTAGCTAAGATAGCTCAAGAGGTCATATGGGAGCTGGAAAGAAAGGGTGTCGATACCAATATAATCTGTTCTGGAGGTATGGATGAGTATTACATACCCGAATTGAAAAAGGCCGGGGCCGATGCCTTCGGAGTGGGAACTTCAGTGTCCAATGCTAGAACGGTGAACTTTGCGATGGATATAGTGGAAAAAGAAGGGAAGATGGTCGCGAAAAGAGGTAAGTTCAGTGGGAAGAAACAGGCGTATAGATGTCCTCAGTGCTTTATCTATGAAATCAAAAGCTGGGATGAAGGGGAAAAGCCGATATGCGACTGCGGCGAGACAATGGAGCCGATGCTGGAGAAGATTATGGAAGACGGTGAGATAATAGTAGACTATCCTGAACCCTCAGAGATACGGGAAAGTGTGATAGAACAAATAGAAAAAGTGGAAGCGGATTGGATCGATTGATTTCCGAGTGATCGCTCATTCATCTTTGGATTTCTTTTTGAATATATAGAGTATGATCGTTGCTAGCAATCCGATGATCAAGCCCGATATTGTAAATCCTGGTATGTCTTGTATGCCGTCGTCTTCACCTTCTATAGTTATCGATATAGATTCTTCATGATCCCTAGTTCTAACTTTGATTTCGATCTCTCCATATTCGTCTATTGCTTCCCATTCGTACTCATCAGTAACTGATCCACCGGCTTCAATTTCTATCACTTGATCTTCTACTACTCTTCCATCCACAAGTAGGTTTATATTTTGACTGTCCTTTACGTCACCTGTATTCTTTACTGTATAATTGACCACTATTTGCTCATCCTCTTCGAAGAACTGTTCATCTTCTGGTGAATTTATTTCGACTTCAAAACGGGCTTTTTCAAGAACTTCTATGGTTAATTCTTCTGAAACATCGGCACTCTCGACCATCAGCGTTCTTTCACCAGAGGGTAGTTCTGCAGTCCACTCTAGATCTTTGTCCTCTATCAGTTCGCCAGGTTGGAGTTCCAAATCTTCTTCTATAGTTATTAGTTGATCATCTACATAAAATCTTATGTCCTGCGTATCCATCTCTTCTTTCGTGTTTTTCACCTGATAAAGTACGGTGACAACCCTTCCTTCGATAACTTCACCGTTTTGATGTCTGGGACTCAATTGGGTTATCACTGAGAACGAATTAGCTCTCCAAACCGTTATTCTATGAGTTTCATTATAGTCACGGCTTTCAACCTTTATCTCAAAATTTCCGTTTACTATATCGTCTTCATCCCATATGAACTGTCTCTCTTCTGTTTCACCTGGTTCCAAGCTTACATTTTCGTGGATATCTTCATGGATCTTTCCATCATCATATATTGAAAATATGATGTCCTGGGACTCCTCGAAGTCCTTTGTATTTGTGACAGTATAGTTGATGATGATGTCCTCGTCATCCTGGAACTCTCTCTGGAAGAGATCGATATCTATGTAGAAGATATCTTTAGGTATTATACGTATGAAGCTATCTTCTTCGTAGTCTTCTGTCGATATCACGATATCGTATCTTCCGGCATCACCCTCTTCAGTTTCCCAAACGAATTCATCCTCGTGTTTTTCTCCCGGTCGAAGGGTCAGATCCTCTATTACATCATTGTGAATTAATTCGGCATCATCTGACAGTTGAAGATCATAGACGGAAAAATCAACATCCTGTTTCGACTCTGTTTCTTTTGTATTTATGATGGTGAACTCTACGGTTAAATGGTCTCCTTCAACAACGTCTCTATCAACGATCCTGAAGTCTACTATGAATCTATCCGATTCCCAGACTTCTAAGCTATAGTCATCTTCGTCGTCATCGCTGCTTATCGATACTTCATAGTTTCCGGCATCGCTTTCTATAGTCTGCCATGTGAATTTATCTTGCTTTCTTTCACCTTCACTTATCTCAACATCCTTATCGTCTTGATATACTATTTCTTCATCGTCAGATATCTCAAATGATAGCGTTTGGGTTTCTTCGGCTTCACCCGTGTTTTCGACATCGTATTCAACGGTCAATTCATCTCCCTCAACGATCTCGCGTTGCATATCGCGTATCCTGATGTCAAAATATGAATCCTCGACAACAGAAACCGACGAATAATCACTGTGATCATCGGTTGTGATCTCGACTCTATAAGCTCCTCTTTCGGGTGGTTTCCATGTAAAAATACCAGTATATTGTTCACCAGCATCTAATGTTATTTCCGATGTGTCTTCGATATCTCCTCGGACTTTAAAATCTATACTCTGAGTTTCCTCATGATCACCTATATTAGTCACCTGATAGTCGAAGATACCTTCTTCCTCTTTGATGATCTGCTCCTCATGGTAGGTTATCTCGACCTGGAACGGCCGCAATGGTTCTTGCACAGCGTCTTCATTTTCATCTTCTAATCCGTTTTCGCCGACCGACCTGACCACATACCACCAGAAAATGGTGTCTTCCATCCCTTTATTTTCATCGATGTACTCATATCGATCAGACCCATCAGCAGTGATCTGCCCGATAAGATCATCTCCGGATCCATCATCTTCATCTGCTCGGTAAATATTATAGTGACTAACTTCATCTGGATCATCAGAACTGGAATCCCATGTGAGAAGGTTATCATCTTCATCAGTTTCTCTCACAAGAGCCTCAACAGCCCAACTGTAATCTCTAGATTCCCAACCTGAGGTTCCTGAATGTTTTATATATCCGCCGTATTCGACTTCTTCATCATATATACCGATAGGAAAATATTCAGAACCAGGATCGTCTATCTCGAGTACTATCCAATAATGATTAGAAGTAGATTCTAAAGCGTTTTTAAGAGGTATCTCATGCCATCTTTCATTATCGAAATTTCTTAGATCGTGTGTCTCTGCTAATTTTTCACCGGGTTCGCCTCCTTCATCTTGATGGATCGAGGCCCTAACCGAATCGGCATCGTCAGCATGATAATATGCTATATTTTTTATCTCACCTTCTGGAATTTCGGTTCTGACAGCTCCATACCATGTTTCTTTTTGATCTACACCGACAGCTCTATCGACCGGCTCTCTATGGTCAGCTTCGTACACATGATGCCATCCTTCTCTGACAGAAGCATGATCGACTTCAAGATTTTCTGGAGGCTCTGGCGGTATCCCTTCGATAGTGAATTGATCACTGATATCATAGTCGGTTCTCCCAACCTCGTCGGTGACCTCCACTCTCACGCGGGATTCTCTACTATCAACGTTAGGGATCTCCCAATTATAGATCTCATCGTCATCTACATCTTCATCGATGATCTCCCACGACCTACCATCGTCATTGCTGTAATATAAGCTGACCGTATCGGTAGGATCATCTCCACCTTCTGAATCCCATGAAATTTCTTCATCTGTGCGAGCTTCCCAGACATCGCCTTCCGATGGACTAGTGATCTCGATAGATGGGTTCTCACCTTCAGGTTCTTCTAGAGAATTATACATCGTAAGAGCATAGTCCTGATTTGGAAGGCCATCATTGTTGGAATCCGAATTTATATCAGTTCCGATCACCCTTACAGTATAGGAACCAGTTTCAAGATCATCGGGATGGATATATACATTCTGGACATTGTTCACGTCGTCCCGACCGTCTCCATTGGTATCGAAATCCTCTAAAACATCAGCATCTGGGTAGGTGTAACCGTCATCGCTTACTCCGTCACCTGAGAGATCAAAGGCGTTGCCTCTGATTATTTCCCCGCTAGGGGTTTCGATCTCAAGATCTAAATTATTTTTCAGAGTCGATGTTTCGTCTTCGCTTGCCTCTTTATCCGTCCAAGTTAGAGTTACCTTGATGGGTTCGTATTCGTCTTCGTATTCGAATTCATACTCGTTTATATCTCCGGTCTCTAAAAGAGAATTCTGATCTTCGAATTCAAATTCTGCAGATGAATCCATCAGAGCTGGTAGGTTCACCATACCCCAACCCTCGTCCCTATTCGGGATCGGACCGGTATTTCCGTTATCATCATCTAGATCATGAGCAGTGTTTATCAACAAGTTCCGGACCATCGCGGGGCTCGGTTCATCCCCATATTTTTCTTCATACCATTCAACCACTAATGAGGCCGCTCCAGAGGCAGCCGGTGCTGCCATAGAAGTTCCGGACATCCTGGTATAATCTCCATCGGCCTCGTAGTCAGTTGAAATTATGTTTTGACCTGGAGCAACCACGTCAGGTTTGACTCTATTGTCGTCAGTCCAACCTCTTGAACTAAAAAGAGAAACCCTATCCGGGTTTTCGGTCGATAAATCAGGCATGAAGTTCTCTGTTGAACCCACAGCGATAACATTTTTGGCAGTTGCGGGTGCTCCTACGGAGTTTTGACTAGATCCCTCGTTCCCAGCAGCAACAACGATCACCATCGGTTCATTATCTAAACTCATTCTATTAGAATCTCTGACCGCTTCGTCATAAGCTTCGGAACTAGCCAGATATTCACCTAAATTTTCGTCAGAACCCCAAGAGTTGGAATGGATGTATGAGTCGCTGTTTTGAGCAGCAGATTCCACTATCTCAAAATAATCATTTGGCCCAACCCATTCTCCACTAGAGTCAAATATCTTGACCGAAAAAAGCTCGGATCCATAGGCAGGCCCCTGAGCTGCATAATATGGACCGAGCTCTTCTATTTCAATACCATCTATCTCCAACGTATCGACGGTTGTGCCCGTTCCATTATGTGTATCACCTGCTATGGAACCTGCCACATGAGTTCCGTGTCCATGACCGTCTTCCCAATCTTCTGAATCCCAGTAATGCCCTCCGACCACACGCTCTTGAAAGTCTAGATGATCTGGATTTATACCGGTATCTGCAACTGCTATAACTTCATCCTCACCGCTCCAACCGAGTTGGTTAACGTGTGAACCGTAGTCAAATTCATCATCTTCCCCTCTCCACGGCGAATATGGATCTTCGTCAGGGTCCCAAATCCAGCTTCCACCTGATATTATCTGTGTAGCAACCTCATCATCAAGTGTTTTTTCGACTCGATTTGATATATGATATACATCCTCTAAATGAGCTAACTCCACTAGATCTTCTTCATTATCTACCTCAGCAGTCAATTTAGAGTTCCTCTCCAAAAGATCTGCTGATCCTATGGATTCAGTTATTGAATCTATTCGATTGATAGTTTTTCTTTCAGCATCTCTAACCAAACTGATCTCTACTGAGCCAGTCTCTAATCCTTCAGAGAGCTTGAATCCAGGATGGTAGATATCTACCCAGTCTACAAAGAAAAGTTCTTCAACATCTTCTGCCTGCTCAGGAGTCATCTTTACTTCGTAAGCGTAGTTGGGTATGTAATTTATGATATCAACATCTTTGTTTTTTAGCTCTTGAACCCATTCTGGATTTATAGGACCGAGCATATGCACGAGATAAAGTCCTTCTTCACCAGATTGATATTCATCTATCATAAGTTCCTCATCTAGATCGGGTTCTTCCTCAAAGATGTCAAAGGTATGTCCCTTAACAGATATCTCTGTTCTACCGTGAAGTTCCTCGAATCTTATCTCTTTCTCCCTTAATTTTTCAATATCTTCTACATCGATATCCACCAATGTGAATTCACCGTATTCGTCGATGATCTCCATGTCGATATCATCGATTTTCATTCGGGAACTTTCTATGTCTTCAGTTATCAGGACTATATCCCTGGTCTGATCTTCAGGTTCTACCTCTGCGTGTCCAACCAGTGTGAATATTGAGATAACTAATACTGTTATACATAAAATCGAACCTATTTTATGTGATCTCTCTGTCATAAATATTACAAAAAACTTCTGGTATTTTAAGGTTGGTCGTATATATCCTGAGATGTACTCGAAAAAAATTATAATCCAGCTCTTACATTTCATAAGTATGATGAATAAAAAGATCGCTGAGATGTTCAACGAGATCGCTGATCTACTTGAACTCAAGGGAGTTGACTTTAAACCAAGAGCTTACAGGAAAGCCGCCAGAAAAATAGAATCCATGAAAAAGGACATACATGATTTTTATGAGGAAGATAAACTGAAGGACATAGAGGGTGTAGGGGATGCCATGGAGATCAAGATCAAAGAGATAATAGAAAATGACGATCTTGAATACCTTGAAGAACTACGTGAAGAATTGCCCAGTGGTCTAGTCGATGTTATGAAGGTGCCCGATATTGGGCCGAAAAGCGCTAAAAAGCTTCATGATGAACTCGGCATCGAAGGGTTAGATTCTCTTAAGGAAGAGGCTGAAAATGGCAATATAAGAAATATCAAGGGGTTCGGAGAAAAAACTGAACAGAAGATAATAGATGGTATCGAGATGCTTGAAGAGATCTCCGGACGTCACCTTTTAAATGAAGTCATACCGGTCTCTGAAGATATCATAGAATATCTGAAGCCAGAAGCAACAAGGATCGAGAAAGCCGGGAGTCTGAGACGCTGGAAGGAAACAATAGGAGATATAGATATCTTAGCTGCAGGTGACCCTGAAAAATTGATGGATGCCTTCAGCACCTATGAAGAAGTGGAAGATGTGATCGTTAAGGGTGAAACTAAAACTAGCGTCAGGCTCAGAGGTGGTGTTCAAGCGGATCTAAGAGTAGTAGATGATGAGAGCTTTGGAGCCGCACTTCAATACTTCACAGGAGCCAAAGAACACAATGTCCCTCTCCGGCAGATAGCGATAGATAAAGGATACAAACTAAACGAATACGGTCTATTCAAAAAGTCAAATGATGAAAAAATAGCTGGGAAGACTGAAGAAGAGATATACAACACCTTAGACATGGATTGGATTCAGCCAGAGTTGAGGGAAAATAGAGGTGAGATAGAAGCCGCTAAGAGGGGCGAACTCCCTGACCTGATAAAATATGAAGATATAAAAGGAGATCTCCAGTCTCATACCGATTGGAGTGACGGCCAGGAGAGCGTGTACGATATGGCTAGGGAAGCTCAAAACAAAGGTTATGAGTACATAGCGCTGACAGACCATTCCCAAGGACTCAGCGTCGCTGACGGATTGACGAAGGAAGATCTCGAAGAGAGAAGAACTGAGATAGAAGAAGCTCAGGAAGAACTAGAGATAAATATACTTGATGGGATCGAAGTCGACATCAAGAAGGACGGCAGTTTGGACATGGACCATGGAACTCTTGAAGACCTAGATATAGTTTTAGGAGCGATACATTCCAATTTCAAGATGGACGAAAGCGAACAGACGGAACGTATAATCAAGGCCTTCGAAACTGGCCTGATAGATATATTCGCTCACCCGACAGGGAGAAAGATAGGAGAAAGAGAAGGTTATGATGTAAACATCAACAAGTTGATCAAAGGTGCAGAGGAAAATGATGTGATCTTAGAGATCAATGCTTCACCTCAAAGACTGGACTTAGATTCATTGAATGCTAGAGAGGCTATGGATAAAGGAGTTATGATATCACTTGGGACAGACGCCCATGGATTGAGCCATCTTGACTTCATGAGATATGGTGTTGCTACCGCGAGAAGAGCATGGTTGAGATCTGACGATGTTATCAACACGCGCTCAAATGAAGAACTCGTGGATATCCTTAATGGGTGAGCATCATGGAAAATGATGATTTCAAAGTTCCTGGATCCAAAAGTGAAGCTAAAAAGAGAGCTGAAGAGCTTCGAGATGAGATAAGATATCATGATAAGAAATATTATATCGAAAACGATCCTGAGATAAGTGATCACGAGTACGATCTGCTGGTCAAAGAACTTGAAGCTATCGAAGAAAAATATCCTGATCTTGTTACCGAAGATTCTCCCACCCAAAGGGTCATCACTGCTGAAATAGACGAATTTGAAACCGTTGAACATATGAGTACGATGTTGAGCCTTGATAACACTTTCAATGATGAGGAACTTCGGGATTTCGACAGAAGAGTAAGAGAAGGATTAGCGAAAGAAGATGAAAAGATCGAATATGTGATAGAGCCGAAGATAGACGGACTCGGTGTTGCTCTTTATTATGAAAACAAAGTTTTCCAAAGAGGTTCTACACGAGGAGACGGACAGCGTGGAGAAGATATAACGCCGAACCTGAAAACAGTTCATACCATTCCCTTAAAGTTGACCGATGAGACGATACTGGAAACTGCTGAATTTAGAGGAGAGATCTACATGCCAAGAGATGAATTCGATAGGATGAACGAAAGACGGTTAGAAGAAGGGAAAGATCCTTTCGCTAATCCACGCAATGCCGCTGCAGGAACAGTCAGGAATAAAGACCCTACGATTGTAGCAAACAGACCGCTCGATATATTCGTTTATACCCTGAGTTACGAGGAAGAAGGAAGCTTTGACACCCACTGGAAATGTTTGAAAGAGATGGAAAAAGCTGGTCTGAAGATCAACGAAAACGTAGTTAAAAAAACCGGGATAGATGAAGTTATAAAACATATCGAAAAATGGCAGGAAAAGAAAGAGGAGCTCAACTATGAGATCGACGGTATGGTCGTCAAAGTGAACGATCTAGAGTCTCAAGAGATCCTTGGAGAAACTTCCAAACATCCTAGGTGGGCTATTGCTTATAAATATCCAGCGATGAGAAAAACTACTACTATCAAAGATATCAAAGTACAGGTAGGGAGAACTGGAAAATTGACTCCTATCGCGATGTTAGAACCCGTACAACTCTCCGGGACTACTGTAGAAAGAGCTTCCCTGCACAATGAGGATGAACTGGAAAGAAAAGATGTGAACGTAGGAGACAAAGTTTTGGTAGAAAAGGCTGGAGAGATAATACCTCAGGTAGTCAAAGTTTCTGAAAAGAAAAGCGATGGATTTTTCAGTTTACCAGAACATTGCCCGATCTGTGGAAGTGAAGCAAAGAGGATTGGAGATGAAGTCGCGAGGAGATGTGTGAATGCCCGATGTCCTGCACAGGTAAAACAAAAGATTGAGCATTGGGCAAGTCGAAGCGCGATGGACATTGAAGGACTCGGACCTAAAGTCATAGAAAAACTCGTAGAAAATGATCTTGTTAAAAGTATCCCAGATCTCTATCGTCTTAAAAAATGGAAGATAATTCAGATCGAAAGGATGGCTGAAAGATCAGCTCAGAATCTTCTCGATGAAATAGATAAAAGCAAAGATCAAGGCCTAGCGCGTGTCCTTTATGGTCTTGGAATAAGATATGTAGGAAGCCATATGTCCGATGTGCTAGCAGATAACTATCACTCTATCTCTGATCTAATAGAGGAAGACGAGGAAAGTCTGCAGATGATCGATGAGATAGGACCTGAAACGGCTGAAAGCTTAGTCCAGTTCTTCGATGATGAGGAGAATAAAGAGATGATAAATGAACTCAAAGAACTAGGAGTGGATATGAAATCAGAGAAGAGCGAAGCGGAGAAATTTTTGGATGGAAAAAAATTTGTATTCACCGGAGCACTAGATAGATACACCAGAAGCGAAGCTTCAGAACTGGTAGAAAAACACGGAGGTCGTGTCACATCAAGCGTCAGTGGAGTAACAGACTATCTGGTAGTGGGTGATAACCCGGGTTCAAAGCTGGATGATGCAGAGGAAGAAGGAACGACCATAATCGATGAGGAAGAATTCTCTAAGATGATCGAAGAGAAAGAGGTCTCTGTTTGATCGATCTGATCAATCCGGTTTTTCACTCACAAACGGATTATCTTTAATAAGATACCTTAATTTCCAGTTCTTAGCGTCTCCAGCATAATCTATATTTATCCTCTTTGCTTCGGTGATCTCGAAATCTTTGGCACTTTTTCTCTCTGAGATGAAAAGTTTTTCTCCTGTTAGATCTTCACCGTTCAAACTTTTATCGATGTCCATCGCCATACATAGTTTTCCTGGGCCGTCAGTCAAGTTTCCCTTATCTTCGCTATCAAGCCCTCTTCTTTTCCTCATGATATCCAGATCATCTACAGGTTCTAAAGCTCTTATAAAAACTCCTTCAGGTGTTCCATCCTTGCCGGTTACAACGTTGAAGCAGTGATACATACCATAGATCAAATATACATAAGCGTGTCCAGGTGGTCCGTAGATGATTTCTGTCCTTTCTGTTTTTTTACCTCCAAATGTGTGCGAAGCGGGATCATCTTTTCCTAGGTAGGCCTCGGTCTCTACTATCTTCCCTGTAGTTTTTGAACCTCTTTTATCACGGATAAGAAGTTTTCCTAAAAGATCTCTTGCGACTTTTTCAGCGTCTCTGGCATAGAAATCTTTACTCAACTTTTCACTCACGGTTGCCAATTTTTCACCTTGCCTTATTTGATAGCGAAAGAAAAAGCATATAGTTTAATAATACTTGTTATGTTAAGAAAACGGGATAATAACCCGGTCAAGTATATGAGGCATGAAAAGATGGAAAAAGAAGAGATCGAAGAGATACTTGGAAAAGAATTAGACGGTACTTGCTGGAGCTTCAAATATTGGGAAAGGGAGGACAGTTTTGAGTTCCGTAACACTGGTGCTGAGATCTCAGAAGATGAAAAGGAAGAGATGATAGATGATTTCCTAGATGGTATCGAAGAAAGCTCAGATAGAACTCTTCTTAGCGGTAAGTTGTGTATTGGAAAAGAAGACGGAAAGTTCTTCAAAAAGGTGATAGATGGCAATGGTGAAGTTTCTGATGAAGGACAAGAGATCACTGAAGAAGAAACTAGAGAACTTCTCAAAAGGAGCTTGATCAGGATAGACAATGAACTTTTACCGACAAATCGGGCGGAATTAGATAGGGATGAGATAATAGATATATACAGCGAAAATGTGAGAGAATTGAAGATGATAACTATAAATTTGAAGGGAAATAAGATGATAACTTTGACTGATAAAGGTGGACTTCAATTCGAGACAAGATGATAGACTAGGTATCAACCGTAATCTTTGAATTCTTCAAATCTTTCTGCTTTTGCTTTGCATATGGGACATACTGGAGGAGGCTCTTCTCTGGCAGCGAGGTAACCACATACCGTACATCTCCAAACTTTGATGTCTTCTTCTTCACCCATCAAACCGGAACTAGATACCTCTTTTTGTTCACTGATCTCTTCTTCTTTTGCCTCCATGGCCGCCTCGATAACTTCTGAGGAGCGTCTTTCAGGTATAGGTTCCATCTTGGAAGGATCTTCATCCACATCTTTTGAAACGAAAAGTCCGCAGTAACACATACCGAATTCTTCAACGTCAGCATCTCTGTATTCGCAGGGGCATATTATATCCGAGTCATAGGTTTTCTTACCGCTTGCCTCCCTGCATGGGCAGGAAGGATAACCGTACCTCTCAGCGTTCTTTACTAGACCTTCAAGAAGGTCATCAAGTAGTTCTTCGTCTGGACAAACATAATAATCGTTATTTTTAGCGTCTTTCTTCACGTATTCTCGCATCTCCTCTTTATCGGTCATCACAGAGAGCCTCCTTTATCTTGTCCTTTTTAAAGCCGATTATGACCTCTTCCCCTTCATCTATGACGAGTGTCGGGCAACTCATCTTTGAATTGTATTCTTTCAATTCGTCCTTGATGATCTTCTTTTCTTCTCCTTCGACAGTATCTATATCGATGTATTCGTATTCTATATCTAAAGAATTTAATAAATTTTTTACCTTCTTGCACCATCCGCAGGTACTGATAGTGAATACTTTCACATGTCTTTGGTCCTTTTCCCCATCTACTACTTCTTTAGCGCACATGTTCTACAATAACTAGACATTATGATAAAAAGTTTAGGTGATTTCCTCTAGATAATGGATAGTTTATAAGATCGATAATATTCCTAATTTACGCCATTCTGAGTAGTTGTTTGACTGGCTTCTATAATCATAATGTTTAAATTAATGATGACTTTTGAGCTAATTACCGATGGACCTGAAATTAGAAGGAAAGGAGATATTACTTGTAAGCGTTATAATATTGATGATCTTAGCTTGGTTGATAGGAAATCTTGGTGCGGTATATTTTGGTATGGAGGATGAAGAGGTAAGAGGGTCGCCTGAAAGAGAGGAGTATGATGATAGAGATCAGACCCCTTTAGCTTTTGATCTACCCGATTTTCTAGGGAACCTCCTGTTTGCTACAGCTATCTTGGGATTTGGAGGATGGTTTTTTTTCTCACAAGAAAGCTTGAGATCGAAAGGTATCATTGGTGCTGTTTTTCTAGGTTTTATTTCTGTTATCCGTTTTTCCGATCGTATCATGCCTATAGTCTTCTCCGCTCTATCAAGGCTCAAATCTGTTTTTCCAGAGATAGAAGATTCTTATGCTCCTGATATCGGTATTGGCGACGGGTCTGAACCCATATTTTCACCGGTCGATTCCAGCATCTGGATACTGTTATTTTTCATCTCTATATTGATTGTTATATTTTTCTTTATCAGGCATAAAAAACTTTCAGAGGATGAGGTCGAAACTGAAGAGGACATATCATCAACTGCGGATAGGGCGATCACAGAGCTGCATGAAGGTGAGGGTGTCAGAGATATAATAATCAGAAATTATCAAAAAATGCTCATAATACTTGAAAAAGAGGGTGTTGAGCAAGATATATCTTTTACACCTAGAGAACTGGAAAATATAGCTCTCGAAAGACTTCCGTTGGAAGAGAGGACTATAGACGAGATGACCAAGTTATTTGAATTGGCAAAATACAGTGATCATCCTTTAGGAGATAAAGAACGAACTAGAGCGATAGATAACTTCAAACAGATAAGAGAAGAATTAGGGGGTAACGAAAATGCCTAGTCGTCTAGAGATGAAGGATGTCAGGTTGGGAAAGTATATGAAGATGACCACCATATTAATATCTTTTTTACTGATATTTTATGCTAGAGGCATGACTCCCGCCCTGGTTTTGATCATCTTGACAGTGCCTCTTTGGTTGTTAACAGAAAAGATAGTGTCCGATACAGCCTCACTTTCACTCTGGAGATATATCGAAGATAAAGAAGATTTTTCAAGACTACCCTTGGCTGATGATATCAAGAAGATGAAAGGAGCTAAAGAAGGACAAAAGGTAAAGCAGGCTATCCTTGAAGGCAGACTCAAAGATCAGGTATCTTACACCCTAAAAGATGAATATAACCTTTCTGAAAAGGAGATCGAGATATTATATGAAGACCCTGAGAGTATGGAAGACAAGGTAGATAATAAAAAACTTTTAGAGTTCCTAAAAAAAGCTAGGGACCTCAATGATCTAAAAAAACCCGATGGTGAGGATCAGATCGACCTTTTTTCTGATGGAAAAGACTACGGATCTAGAGGTAAAAAGAGAGAGTTTGAAGAGAGGATCACATCCGCTGTAGAAGAGATAGAAAAGATACAGAATTTAGGAGAAGATAGGGGAGATAGCACATGAAAACGAAGAACTACGGTTACCTCTTTACACTATTTTTTGTAACATTGGCACTAGGGGTGATCTTCATGAATTTTATATTTTTCATACCTTCTCTCACTTCTCTTTCTATCCTGATCGTAGGTTATCTTGATCTCCCACCTGAGAGCGAAAATATAAAAGTAGAAAGGCATCAAAATGAAGTGCATACTCACGAAGGCGAGGTTTTCGATATCGGACTAACAGTGAAAAATCTTTCTGATACTGAAACATTTTTAGAATTGAAGGATGAATTACCCGTGAATGTAAAAGTTATACACGGCTCTAATCATCATTCGCTTTACCTGGAAGCTGGTGGTAAAAAGAAGATAAATTACAAAGTAAAATTTTTGAAAACAGAAAATTACCGTATCGGGCCGATAAAAGTCCGGTATCTAGATCCGATAGGATTGTTCTCTAGGAGCTGGAATTTTGATGAACCTTTGAACGTTGTCGCTTTGCCACCGATCGAAGATCTGAGTCGCACCAAGTTGAGGCCTAAATATACACGGGGTTGGCTCGGGAATATAAAATCATCCCAGATGGGCGTGGGTTCCGAGTTCTTCTCGATAAGGGAGTACCTTGAAGGAGACGAGATGAGGGATATAAATTGGAAAGCCACAGCAAGGTATCTCGATCCAAAGAGTAATTCGTTCGAAGCAGAGAAAAGCGGAGATGTAATAATCGTATTGGATGCCTTTTACGATTCCAATGTAGGTGTTTTTGAAGATAACATGCTCAAACATTCGGTAAGAGCCGCTACCAGCCTAGCTTCGGATATCATATCCGATAGAAACCGTGTCGGCCTTTTAGTTATAGGAAACTTCATCCGATGGGTTTATCCAAGTGCAGGTCAAGAGCAATTGTACAAGATAATGGATAACCTGATGGATTTAGAAGCGGGTAGTCACTGGCGGTTGGAACACGCTAAGTACATAATGGATAAGATATTTCCCAATCAATGTCTATTATTATTCATCTCTCCATTAACTAGTGAAAAAGTGACTGAAGCGATAACCGAATTAGCTATGAAAAAATACGAGATAGCCGTCCTCTCTCCTTGTCCTATCGAATTACAGAAAAAACACATAGATGTCGAAGATGAATTAGCCGAGAAGTTACAGAAGATAGAGAGAGAAAATCGTATGGCCGAATTGAGGAATTATGGTCCTGTGATAGATTGGGATACGGAGCAGCCTTTAGAAGTGGCTATCGAGGGGGTGAGACGATATCAGATGAGAACTTGAATGATGTCTCTGATGATGAGTCAATCATCGAGATCATAAGACTTATTTTAGATGAAAGACAGCCGTTATGGGGATTTACATTATCCTTGGTTCTTTTGATTACTCTCACTACAGGCCTGCTCTATCCCGGTGGATTTTGGTTCATCCCGCTGATAAGTGGTTTATTAGCGATCATCGGATTTGGCTTTAAAAAGAGGGTTTTGGTCACGATAGGTATAGTTTTGATCGGGGCTGTGATCTTTTTAAGAGCTTTACCTTTACAGCTTACACCTCTCGTTATAATGGTCCTTATAGGCTTGTTCGTGGTTTTGTATAGCGCGATAGTTTATATGAACGACCTGGTAAGAACTGATATGATCTTAAAGGATTCGGAAGATGGGATAAAGGAAATCCATAAGAGATACAGTAGGAAAAGGAACGTGGTGATGATCAAAAATATGTCACTTGCCTTTTTCCTTGCATTTATAGCTTTTATGACGTCTTGGACAGGCACACTTGAATTTTGGATTGAGATGGAAAACATTTTTTTGCTTGGTATCTCAGGACTCATAATTTTACTAATCCTTTTCCTTCTTTACGTTGTATTTGTAAAATTTTTATCTTTGTATGAGCCAGAATAAGAAAAAATTTAAAACAGTCTTGTCTGACGATATATACACAAAGTATCAGATCTTGATTAGATCATCGAGAGATATATCAAAATAAAAAGAAGGGATGTGTTGCCTTTGATCCAACAACACCTATTATTTTTTATTTATTTCCAAAGTCTACTATAGACTGTGATCCTTCATATGAAGTTCGCCAGCAATCTGCTTATTTAGTTTAGCGAGTTCTTCCTCGGAGAAAGATTTTTGCAGATATTCTATCGTTTCTCCTTTCTTTTCGTGCATCTTTTTTATGAGTTCGTCTACACTTCTTTCATCCATCATACCACCATCGTCTGACATTTTGTCGGACAAAATAAGGTGATAACTCATTTAAATAGTTTTCGATAACGTCTTTTTGAGCTCTGGATGCCTAAATAGATTTCTTTAGCATGTTATATATGTCTGACAAAAGGTGTTTTCTGCTGTTAGATAGCTCTTGAGAAAGTATAAATAACCATCCTATCATGGCTTGATGGATGTCTTCAAACACAAATGAAATCAAAGCTGTGGTTGTAGACGATTCTAACTTCATGGTTACCATCCTTAAGGATATTTTAGAAAGTGATCAGAGGATAAAGGTCATCGGAACCGGCAAAGACGGTGAAGAAGCTATAGAGCTGAATAACGAGAAAGATCCAGATGTTATCCTGATAGATGTTAAAATGGGTGGTATGGATGGACTTACAGCAGTGAAAAAGATAATGTCTGAAAATCCTACACCCGTTGTTGTCATATCAGGATTAGGTGATGAGGCTGGAAAGATGTCCGTAAAAGCTCTGAATGCCGGTGCTATAGATTTCATCTCCAAAACTTCAGGTTCTCTTTCGATGGATATAAGAAAAAAATCTGATGAGATAATAGAAAAGGTTATCAACGCTTCCAAGACAGATCTTGATTCTTTTGTAAGAACGGTAAAAGAAAAGGAAGTAGATGTTGAAGTCGATTATAAACCCAAGGAGTCTGGAGATTGGATAATCGTCATTGCTTCTTCTACTGGTGGGACTCGGGCGCTTGATGAATTTTTATCCTCACTACCGCCTAACTTTCAATTCCCCATAGTCGTAGTCCAACATATGCCTCCCGATTTTACCGGTTACCTTGCATCTACCCTTGATACAAAGTTAAAACTCTCTGTGAAAGAAGCCGAAGACCACGATGAGATAAAAGATAATCAAGTATACATAATCCCATCAGGATACCACGGTATTATAAGCACATGGCGCAAAAAAAGATTTATCAGCTTGAATAAGGATCCTAAATTACACGGGGTGAGGCCATCTGCAGATTATCTGTTCAGTTCGGCTTCCGAAAGATATGGAAGTAGGGTAGTCGGTGTGGTATTGACAGGCATGGGTAAAGATGGAGCTGAAGGGGCCAAGATAATCAGAGATAATGATGGATTCGTCGCTCTCCAGGATGAAAAAAGCTCTGTAGTATACGGAATGCCGAAGAGCGCTAAAGAGAAAGCCGGTTTCGACTTCGAAGGATCGCCGATCGAGATCGGAAAAAAAATAATTGATATGTTCATGGAGGAAAACACATGAGTGAAGATTTTCAAGAGATGTTTGAGGAAGAAACTAAAGAGCAGATCGAAAAGATGAATGAACATCTTTTATCTCTTGAAGAAGATCCTACCGATATCGAATTGATCGAAGAGATCTACAGAGCTAGCCATACACTGAAAGGGATGGCAGGCACGATGGGCTATGACGGTATACAAAAGATTAGCCATAGGATGGAAGAATTGTTTGATGAATTGAAGAGTGAGGAAGGAAAAATCCGTGAAGATCTTTTCGATATGTTATTTGAATGTGTAGATACTATAGAGTTGTTATCTAAAGAAGAAGATGTGGATATTCAACACCTGATAGACCATCTTGACAGCGTTTTAGCAGGCGATGGGTTAGAAGGGTCTGAAGGAAGTGATGAAAACGAGGAGGATCAAAAAGGTGATATCCTTGATGATATCCCTCCTGAAGTAAAGGACGTATTTAAAAAAAATAAAGAAAAAAAGATGACCTTAGCCCTCGTACAAGTATCAGAAGATGAAAAGTTACCCTCCGTAAAAGGTGTACAGGTGAGAGAAAAAATAGATTTTGAATATGAACTCTTCTGGCCAGATCCTGAAGATGCTGATTCAGATCGGTATAAATACTTCTTGATCACCGAACAGGACATACAGAAGGAAGATCTAGACAAAACTACTGGTATAGATATCGATATAAAAAGAGATAGGGCTAAAGAGTTTTTTGAAGGCCCTAAAAAAAGTGGAAAAAAAAAGGCTGAAAAAGAAAGAAATATAGAAACTTCTGACAAGTTAAAGGTGGACTTAAAAGATGTGGAGCACGTCATGAATCTTATCAGTGAACTGGTCATATCAAAGGGATCATTAGAAGATCTTTCACGTTCTTTGGAATCCGATCGCCTTTCTAATATTACGGGTAGGGTAGACAGGATAACAAGTGAACTGAGGGAGTCCGTTCTAGATCTTAAGATGACAGAGATCAAGAGTGTCTTCAGAAGATTTCCCAGAATGGTCAGAGATCTTGCTAAACAAAATGATAAACAGATAGACTTCAAGATGGAAGGCGAAGATATAGAACTAGATCGGACCATACTTGATAGGATAACCGACCCGATGGTACACCTTCTAAGGAATGCTGTAGATCATGGTATAGAGTCCGTAGAAGAGCGAAAGGCTAAGGGTAAACCATCCGAGGGGAATATAAAGGTAGCGGCAAGGCAACAGGAAGAAAATGTAGTCATAGAAGTCTCTGACGATGGAAGAGGACTTGATAAGGAAAAGATAAAGGAAAAAGCTATCGACAGAGGCCTTATAAGCGAGGAAGAAGCGGATGAGATGAGAGATGAGGATATCTACATGTTGATATTTAATCCTCATTTTTCTACAAAGGACGAAGTCACAAAAGTTTCAGGTAGGGGTGTTGGGATGGAGGTAGTTAAAAAAACCATGGATTCACTCGGAGGTGAAGTCAATATCGAATCAGAGAAAGATGAAGGCACTTCTGTTTATCTTACGCTGCCTCCTTCGGTTGCTATCGTCCAGGCATTTTTGATAGAAGTGGGGGATGGTAGTTATGCGATACCACTCGAGGATGTTGTAGAAACAGCACAAGTACGACCAGAGAAGATCGAGAAGATAAATGGTAAGGATTTCATAAGATTGAGGGATGAATATCTACCCTTGATATATCTTAAAGAACAATTTGAAGATGTTTCTGTAGATTCTATCAAAGAGGATGTAGAAAAACTCAAGATCGTTATAGTCAAAAATGAAGAGGAAACCGCTGGCCTGGTAATAGACGAAGTGATCACGGAGAAAGAGATCGTCATCAAACCTCTGCCCGAACATCTTCACGATCTAGGTGGTTTCATGGGTGCTACCATACTCGGTGATGGAACCATAGCTATGATACTAGATACGCTACATTGGATAAGATCTACTTCTTGACGAATATCCTTCTTTTTAGATCATACGATTCAACTTTATCTTTAGCGGGCGATCTTAGGTTTTCGGCCATCCCTATGACGAGAAAACCCCCTCTATTCAGACTTTCAACCAATCTTTCCATGAGTTCTGTTTTAGATTCGTTATTGAAATATATCATCAGATTCCTACAGAGTATCAGATCAAATTTTTTCGTGAAGGCAGTCTTAAATATATCGTTTTTCTTGAATTCAACAATATCCTTTACACTATCATCTATGACCCATTCTCCATCCTTTTGTTTAAAGAAGTTTCTTTTTTCTATTTTAGACAAGTTTTTGACAGATTTATCAGGATATGCACCGTTTCTGGCAAAATCTAGAGCTTTTCCATCAAGGTCGGTCCCGACTATATTGACATCGATGTCGTCGGAAAGCTGATTATTCAAACAGCTTATAGCGAGCGAATAGGGTTCTTCTCCTGTTGCACATCCTGCCGACCAGGCCTTAAGTTTTTTCAATATACTGTCCTCTTTTTTTTCTAAAAGTTCCGGTATCACCTCGTTTTCTAAGAGTTTCCAGACATCTATATCTCTCTTAAATTTAGTTACGTTGACAGTCAATAGTTCTCTTAGTTCCTCGATCTCTTCATCATCTTGTTTGATATAGTTCAGATAATCCGAAAATTTAGATGTCTCTACGACCCTCATCCTGGCATGGAATCTTCTCCTCAAGTGTGATTTAGAGTAGTTTTCATAATCGACACCTATTTTCCTTGAAACTTCTTTCCTCAATCGTTTGAACCCGTCCGAATCAGTATCACTCTGCAGTTCCTCCATATATCCACCAACTTTTCTACTTGATATCGATATCACCGATATAATTCTCTATTATTTTTTGAACGTCAACAATTCTTATGCTTCTGCCGTTTTCCCGCTTTATTATCCACTGCAACCTTTTATCGTCTAAATTTGTTATATCTGAAGGATCGACAAGCTGATCTTTTTTTGCAGAAATGATATCCTTTAGTCTATCAACCGGGGCGGCAAATTTTTTATCACATATCTCGACGATCATGGTCTCTTTTACTTCGTCTCCAGATTGTCCAAGCGAGAGTGTTTTTTTAAGGTCTATAACAGGTATCACTTCGCCTCTGAGATTGGTCGCTCCGAGAACTTTATCTGGAGAACCAGGAACACGAGATATCTCTACATCTCTGACTATTTCATCCATCAAATTTACCGATATCCCATACTCCTCGCCTTCAAGATCGAAGACGGTGAAAAGATTCTCGTTTTCCTCGATCAGTCCACTTTCATCTTTATTTTCGAGCTTTTTTTTCTTAATGCCTTGTTTTTTTTCTTCCACTATAAAACCCCTCGTTGGTTGTTTGTCATCGAGATAGAAAATGCTAAACAAAGTCAAATAGATTGGCCGTGTATTTCTTGATTATCAATCACCAGTTTTCTTTTTTCCAAATTCTTCAGCCGCCTTCAAGCCTTCTTGAGAAATGTTCTTTATCATCGATATCAGGTCTGTAAGCAATATCAGCTTTCCTTCATGCTTTACGATCCCCTCAAGATATTTCTCGTTAACTGGGCTTTCAAGAGCATCAGAAGCGGTCTCTATATCAGAAGTCGGAACAGTCGGTATCTGAGTAACCTCTGAGGCCATAACACCTATATTTTCATCATAAAGTATCATCAGTTGTGATTCGTTTTCTTCGAGTTCGATGTCAATACCTAATATCTTCGGGAGATCTACGACAGTGATTATCTCGCCCCTCCTGTTGATTATACCTCTGATCCTTTCAGGAGAAGAAGGTACGGAAGTTACTTCTTCGAGTTGTATGATCTCTCTTACCTGAGAGATCGGACAGGCTAGGTAATCATCTCCAACTCTAAAAACAACCATCTGTATAGATTCAGCAGAATCTAGATCTTCTTTTATACCCATAATTCCACCTCATAATCTCTCGTAAGCATTTGATTCATGATATCAGAGGAATGTTCGTTCGTTTAATAAAGTTTTACCTTTTATACTATAGGAAATAAGCGTGATTTCACGAATTACCATCTTGATGGTGATCACAGATCGTACTTATCGACCATATTCCGCAAGTTATCTGCGAGTCCAGAGAGCTGCTGTGCAGATTCCGATAACTCTTCGACGGATGCGTTCTGCTCTTCAGCAGAAGCCGCTACGGATTCCGCTTGAGTAGAATTTTCGTCCGCTATCTCAGTTACGTTTTTCACTTTTTCAGCCGACTGCTGAAGTTTGTCAGAGACTTCGTCCACAGCACCAGATATCTGCTGT
>JAFDTP010000104.1 GCA_019594195.1 Thermoplasmata archaeon | reverse complement strand
GATTGGAAAGCTTACCTATTAGAAAACTGTCATCTTTGCTAACAATACGATGTCCTTCATAATCCTTTGAGTCTGAGTTAAAGCCTTTCTTTGTGAGAATATTCCCTTCTCTATCCGTCTTTATGAAAACAAGCTGATAAGGGTCAGTAAGCTCAGTTCCTGTGAGTATGAAATCTTCTTCATCCAATATTGAAGTGATCACCGTGTCTTTTAGGTGTTTTTTCATGCGATTTTCTGTACGTTTTTGCTATAAGTACTTAATTATTTGGTATATTTCTATTATCGTCTGTATTCCTGCATCAATTCTAAAGCAGTTCTAAAATCTTCTAATTCTATAGATATAATGGGTAGAAAATCTAATGATAACTCTTATTATCTTGACTGATCATTTAAGGTCTACATGACCTTTAAAATCCAACTCGCAAAGTTACTCTACTGGTTCCTCGGTTTTAAAGAAGATCCTCATGAACTATTCAAAAAAATTGGAAGTGGATTCAGACGACAATATATTGGAGATCGGCTACGCCATCGGTTTTCATACTTTTCAACTAGCAGATTTAGCAAAAGATGGTGAAATCTATGCAGTTGATATATCCGAAGATGCAACAGATTACCTAAAGAAAAAGCGGGGGAAAGATGATCGAAATATCACACCGATCTGCAAAGACGCTAGGCATGTAGATCTCCAGAACAAAGAATTTGACAAGATAGTCTGTTTCGACACTCTTCACGATCTCTATGCTCCAAAAAAAAGCATTGAACCAGTGGTTGAACCATTTTAAAAATGGTAGACTCCTCTTATACCGGGACCCAGAAATCGATCCTGAAACAATTTTGGACTATTCGACCAAAAAACTCTCTAAGATCGATGAGATCGAAGGTGTGACTGTTTTCGAGAAAGAATAAATATTTATAAAAAATCACCTTCCGTATTAGACGATGGACACGAAAAGATTCCTCGACGAGAACGTCAAGCCCGCGACCGGCTGTACCGAACCGGTGGCTATAGGTTACGCCACTTCTCTAGCGTACAATTCTCTTTTCGGGAACTTACCTCATGAACCATGTAAAGATATTCCTAGGCCAAAGATCGGATCTTTAGATGATATTGAGCTGAGTATAGGTAAGGGAGTGTACAAAAATGCTTTCTCGATGGCCGTTCCCGGAACAGGTGGAGAAAAAGGTATTGAGATAGCCGCAGCAGTAGGCTTGTTTCTCGATCCCAAGAAGGAGCTTGAGCTATTTGAAGACGTCGATGAACATATTCTAAAAGAAGCAAAAAAAATAGTCAAAAAGATCGATATCTCAGATGTAAAAGATAAATCTGAATTCGACATCAGTGTCTGTTTGAAATATGATCATGAAGAAGAAAAGAGGACTTCTTCAGTTAGACTCGAAAAATTTCACGATCATATATCCAAAATAGAAGTCGATGGAGAGGTCCTTTACAAAGATAAAGAAATAGAAAAAGAAACAAGTTCTGTAAAAGTTCCCGACAGCTTCGAAGAGATGATCCAAACAGCTAGCGATATCGACGAAAATACAGTGGAAAGATTATACAGCGGCATAGAGATGAACAAAAAACTCGGTGAAAAAAGTCTTGAAAACGGCTATGGTCTCGGTGTCGGTAAAAAGTTAAAAGAGATGGTCGAAGACGGAGACCTTTCAGACGACCTCGTCAATAAAGTTAAGATCAAGACCGCTGCTGCAGCTGATGCGAGGATGGGAGGAATAGAAAAACCGGTGATGAGTACCTCCGGTTCAGGCAACCAAGGTATCACCGCTCTAGTACCTATAGGAATAGTAGGGGAAGAGAAAGGTTTAAGCAAAAGAAAACAAGCTGAAGCTGCGATGTTAGCTCATCTAGTGACTAAATATTCGACTGAAAGATCAAGTCATCTTTCAGCGCTCTGCGGATGTTCGGTCAAGGCAGGGATGGGCGCTGTAGCCTCTCTTACTTATCTCCTAGGAGGAGATGTTGAGGAGATCAAAAACTCGATAAATATACTCGCGGGTAATCTCACAGGAATGATCTGTGATGGAGCAAAGGAAGGCTGCGCACTGAAGATCGCAACTGCGGCGGGAGAAACTTTGGAGAGCAGTCTAATGGCTTTGAAAGGGTTAGAAGTCCCTAAAGACAACGGGATCGTCGGGAAAACTGCTGAAGAGACTCTAGAGAATATAGGTAAGATCTCCAACGAGATGGCCTCTATAGATCTCCAGATAATAGATATATTGGAAAAGAAAGAGTGAATGGTTTTTTGGTACTCTAGAACTAAAAGGGTTGGATATATAGAACAGACCAGAAAGATAGGACTTCACGCCAGAATAATCAATCGCTGTAGTTTGCAACCACTTTTCACTATTCATTGTTGTTGGTACTGAGATCGAATATATTCCTACTGAAATACTATTCCGCCTAAATATAAATAGGCTCCTGATCATTCACCATGATATGGAAGTAAATGAAGTCGGGCCAGAGTCTTTAGATGTCTTATACTCTTTTTGGAAGAAAAGCAGTGGGAAATATGCCGCCAAAAAAGGGGAGGAAGAATTCACATATCATCATTTTGAAAATCCGTTAAGTTCATGCAGGTCTTTTTAGTGAAAAAAAAGGGGGAAACCGCTGGGAGCGGTGATGCTAGAATCTTATGGAGACCTAATCATCTACACGACTGGTTGGAACATAGAGAGCCTAACGTGGTTGAAAAACTGATGAATACTTTTCAGTCTTTAGAGGAAACAGAAGATGTAGTATCTTTAGTCCCATACTTCGGGGGAAAAAAGTACTACAAAGATTGGAAAAATTCAGGATTTTCCAAGGATGACCGATCGCCTTATCATCTCTTGATGAAAAAGGAACTGAAAGATGAGAAGAAGAGTGAAAAATGGTTTGAATACGGAAAAATTACATACTCCTGAACAAACCGATAGGATAGAAGAACTAGCAGATCTCTTGATTCAAATCTCAAGCCTGTTTGAGGATAAGGAAAATATGATTGAATCGTTGAGATATGAGATGGAAGGTGATATGAGTTACTATCTAGCTCTAAAAAACGGGAAAGCCGTGGGATACTCTGGTTTAGAAGAAAAGAGTTTGTTCAGCGAGCAAACTATTTACTGGATCAAAGAATTGGGTATTCATCCTGAAGAAAGAAGAAAGGGATTGGCTACGGAGCTACTCAAACATACGATGAATAAATTAAGAGAGTATGAGGGTAGAGAGATCTATATCGACACACATTCTGAAAATCCCGCCAAAACCCTGTATGAAAAGCTAGGTTTTCAGATCGTCGAAAAAATGCCGAATCTGATATATGAAATGTGAATTCGAGATCAGACTATAGGATCTTTCTAAGAAGGTATTAGTACCTGTTTCTTCTTGAATATTTTACTCCAATATTAGAAAAAGGATGATTTTAAAGAGTGAAAGAGAAGGATGTAGGTGTAATATATAAATCTGTTTGTACATATATTTACCAATGTCAAAGAACATATCTATCTCAGATGACTTTTACGAATGGTTGAAAGAGATCAAAGGTGATGATAGCTTCTCATCGGCGATCAGGAAATCAAGAAATAGAGATGATCTAAAGGAGATAAACGGGATGAATATTTTAGAGAATTGGAAAAAGACCAAAGAAAAGATAAAAGAGATGAGCGACAAGGAATGGGAAAGATTAGAAGATGCTACTTGATACCTCAGTGATAGTCGAGATCGATAGAGGTATAGACCAGAAGAAGATGGAGCATCTACTCTCACTTTCCCCACATATAGTTTCTTCTACAACTGTGATGGAGATATCTACAGGGTTTTTTAGGTCAGATAGAGATATGATCATGTTGGACGAATTCATCTCACCGTTGACTATAGTCCCGACAGATCAAAAAGTAGCGAGAAAAGCGGGGAAGATAGCCGTCCATCTGATAGATGATTGCAATAGGATAGAAATCAATGATCTATACATCGCTGCAACTGGACTTTTACGGGAAGAAACGGTTCTGACTGAAAATGTAGAACATTATGAAAGAATAGATGATCTAGAAGTAGCGGATTGGAGAAAGATATAACGAGCTATACTCAATCAGCCTTTCTTCTCGGCCAATATCCAAAGATGATGTTCTTCTTCTGTCTCCTCATAGCTCCTCAATATTTCAAAACCTGATTTTTTCACTAGATCCTTATTCTTTTGAATAGAGAAAGAACTCCAAACCATATCAGATCCTACAAACTCGGATTCTATTTTCTCATCATCTCCGGCACCCATAGTGATCAAGATAACTCCTGATTCTTTCAACCATCTATTCATCTTTTCAAGAAGGTCTAGATGTTCATCTCTTGGTATGTGAAATATTGCATAAAATGAAACTATCGCATCAAAGGACTCTTTTGGAAAGCTGAGTTGAGAGAAGTCGGCATTCAAGAACTCAGCTTTAGTGACATTCTCTTTAGCCCTTTTGATATTCTTTCCGACAAAATCGACACTTGTTACATCATATCCCTTATCAACAAAATACCTATCGAACGGAATGCCTATTCCACAACCCAGATCAAGGATAGAACCTTGCTCTCCTATTTTATCTAACAATTCTTCAAAAAGTTCTTCTTCAAAATCTCTAATTACCCTTCCTTCACGGTATTCCTTCGCATATTCTCCCTCTTCATATCCTTTTCTTACTTTGTCCTTCATCTTTGTCCTCTTCTTCATCTATTTGGATCTTGGATGTCTTTTTCCACTTTTTAAAAGTTTTTAAAATAACCTTCTAGGCTACTCCTATATGTTTATTCTTCTTATTTGAAGGATGAAAACTTACTTATCCTAGCAATAAACTTATTTAGTTTAATACTACTATTACTACTATGAAATGCCCACACTGTAATTACGAATGGGAGCCTAGAAAAGAAAAACCCAAGGCCTGCCCTAGATGCAAGAGAAGACTAGATTATCCCATAAAGTCCGATAAACTATCGAAGGCGAAGGAGATCGAACGGGGATTTCAAAGGGACCTCTACGTGATGTCAATATTGACTAAAAGATTGGAAGAAAAAGAGATAACTCCAGTGGTTATCGGTGGGGCTGCCGTTGAATTCTATACTAGGGACTGGTACTCTACCGGCGATATCGACCTGGCGATCGATAAAAGTAAAAAAGATGAATTTCACGAAGTGATGGAAGAGTTCGATTTCGAGAAAGAGGGTAGGATGTGGTCAAGAGAAGACCTGAATCTATATGTGGAGATACCTGGAGATATAAACGATATAGATGAAGAAAGACTTACCGAGGTGGAGACGGAAGCGGGACGGGCTTACGTGATCGGTCTAGAAGACATAATATTCGATAGGATACAAGCCGCTGAACACTGGGAG
>JAFDTP010000019.1 GCA_019594195.1 Thermoplasmata archaeon | reverse complement strand
GAAACCATCAAAGAAGTGACCGAGGAACAGCGTGATAATTGGATCGTAGAGGCTGCACGCTCTTTAAAGAAAAGATTGGAAGTAGCCATCGAGGCCTCGAAGATGGATGAAATCTCCGTAGAAGAACTCGTCGAACTCGGTTTCGATGAGAAGTTGGCAGAGGGTTTTAAATTAGCATCTGGCCATTATGAATCTATTGATTTCAACAGGTATGAACGGATGCTCGAAGATTCTTTGAGATACGTTCTGCCGGAGTACGAAACAAAATCGATACAGGACATGCAAGAAGATAGCGAGGAAGAAAGAGACGAGGATCTCGAAGACTTCATCTTGGAAGTCATAGGCGATATCGAAGAAAGTGAAAACCTAGAGAACGGTGTAGATTACGAGAGAGTTAAGGAGAAAGTGATGGAAGAGAAGGATATATCACAAGATGAATTCGAGGAAGCAGTTAACGATTTAAGAACGGATGGAAAATTGTACGAGCCGGTCCTAGGTAACCTGAAGAGGATCGATTGATCAATCCTCCTCTTCTTTTTGCTCGTTGATGGCTTCATCCATCTCCATATCGCCTTCGACCACTTTTTTTGCTAATTTTTTAGAGATGGTGATCTCACCGCTTTTCATACGGCTCCGCCGCTGCATCTCTCTCATCTCTCCCTCAGTTGCTTCAACGTCATAAGTCCCTTCGGCCAACTTTCCTGCGCTCAAGGCTATTTTCTTTGCCGCTTCGATATCTGGTTTTTCAGTCAGTTTAGTCGTATCTTCTTCATTGACGATCTCTATCCTTATCGCCAATCCCTTCAGTGAATTAATAGTCCGATTTCTATTTGTTTTATCTCCGTGGCCTATCCTAACTGTCATCCTATGAAAACTATAATCCTCTATGAAACCTTCAACTATGTCTTTTACTTTCTCAGGCGAGTCGGCATGCATCGTTTCTAAGATCTTCCCGTCACCGACAAGTGCTATCCCCGGCTCAGAACCAGGGTCTACACCCACGACCATCTTTTGGTACAACAGTTTACCTTTCAATATCGATAGGGATCTTCTTACACCTTTTCTGATATCATCTTCAACGCCGACTACGTTCTCAAAATCAATACCTTCGGCTTCCTGGGCTGTAGTTATGATCAGATCTACGTTAGGAGGTATCGGATCAGTAGGCGATAGGCTCACAAAAGTTATATCCCGCTGTTTCAATTCTTTTGCGATCTCATAATAGAACTCGAAATTATCCGTTGCCACTCCTAATATCTTCACACTTTAAAGAATTACTTTTAAAGATATAGTCTTTTTGAAAGAAAAGTAAAAAAAGGGTTTTTTAGCTTAGATCAACATCAGGTGCCTTTTTGATATCTCCGGACTCCATCATGTTCTTTGTTTTTTTCTTACTAGCTTTGATTATCTCTTCGGCCCTCTCTCTCAGTTCTTCTTCGGAGAGTTCTCTTCTAGCTAGACCCTGTTCTATGGCTTTCAAACCGACTCGCACGGCCTGCCTGATGTATACTTCTGTATTTTCCATCGTAGGAACCAAGCTTTCTTCGTCTAGGCCTCCTTCCTCTGCGACCTCTGCGATGGCATAAGCCGCTTCTATGTGCATCTCGTCACTTATCGTAGTAGCTCGCACATCTAGTGTTCCTCTAAATATTCCTGGAAAACCGATAGAGTTATTGACCTGATTGGGGAAGTCAGATCGCCCGGTACCTACAATTCTAACACCGGCATCTTTTGCATCCCAGGGATATATTTCTGGTATCGGATTAGCTTCAGCGAACAGGATCCCGTCGTCGTTCATCTCTTTTAACCATTCTTTCTTTATGGTATTTGGTCCCGGTGCAGAGGCAGCTACAACTACGTCCTTGCCTTCGATCAGTTCTGGTATTCCGCCTTCCTTCTGTTCCTTGTTAGTTTTCTGGGCGAATTTCCATTTTTCAGGAGTCTTTTCTTCGTCTAGATCGTCCCTTCCGGAATGCAGAAGACCGGTAGAATCACAGAGATATAGATTCTCTTCTGGAACACCAGCCTTCAAGAGAGTCCTCGCAAGACAAAGGTTTGCGGCTCCTGCGCCTACGAGCCCGATTTCCACTTCATCTAATTTCTTATCTACAACTTTAAGACCGTTGATTATGCCTGCAAGGGTTATCGCGGCGGTACCTTGCTGGTCGTCGTGCCAAACCGGGATATCGACTTCTTCTCTCAGTCTATCCAAAACTTCGAAACATTTCGGCGTGGCTATGTCTTCTAAATTGACACCTCCAAATGAAGGGGCTATCCACTTTACGGCTTGAACTATCTCGTCTGGATCGTGAGCATCAAGACAGATCGGGAATGCATCGACCCCTCCTAGGTACTTGAAAAGTAGGCCTTTACCTTCCATGACCGGCATACCGGCTTCTGGGCCGATGTCACCTAGGCCAAGCACTCTACTTCCATCGCTGACAACAGCGACGTTATTCCATTTGTTCGTGTGTTCATATACCATCTCTGGGTTCTCATCTATATCTTCGCAAGGTTTAGCCACACCTGGTGTATACCAGACACCAAAATCATCTAAACTTTCTATCTGGACCTTCGGCGAGACTTCTATCTTTCCTTTATAAAAAGGATGCCACTTCATAGCTTTTTTTGCAGGCTCTTTGGACTTTTCTAAAAGTTCTTCTTTCGTCATTTCTTCATTACCCATAGTATCCTTCCTATCATGGAGTTGAATAAGACTATAAATAAATAATGGAAACTAAAACAAAGGGGTTTCTGATACCAAAATACTTGTTCAAAACTCAACGCCAGATAACATCGACTTCGTCGGTTCTGAATTTTTGCTTTATATTGCTTTTTTCGACGCTTATAGACATACCTGCATCATACATTATATAACCAGTCCAAGCGATCATAGCGGCGTTGTCAACACAATATTCTGATGCAGGTACGTAATATTCGGCCTCTCTCTCCTCAGTCATCTTTTGGATCATCGACTGAAGCCTCTTGTTTTGGACCACACCACCACCTAGTAATACTTCGTCCTTTCTAATGTGGGCTAATGCTCTCTCAGTGACTTCGGTTAACATGGCAAATGTGGTTTCCTGCAGAGAAAAACAGACATCCTCTAAAGGTGCTTCAGTATTGAGTGCCGAAGTCATTATGCCAGAAAATTCCACGTCCATACCTTTGACACTGTATGGTAGATCAATCAACTCATCTCCCTTCTCAGCTTTCTTTTCTATCGTTGGTCCTGCGGGAAACGGCATCCCCCTCTCTCTGCCGAACTTGTCCAGCATATTTCCAAGGCCGATATCGAGAGTTTCTCCAAAAACTCTATACCTTCCCTTCCTGAAGGCTATCACTTGAGTATTGCCACCGGAGACATAGAGAAGTATCGGGTTTTCAGCTCCAGTCATCAATCTACCTATCTCAAGATGAGCTATACAATGATTTACACCGACAAGGGGAACTTCAAGAGAAAGAGACAGACTCCTTGCGGCGGTAGCGGTAGTTCTCAAACATGGTCCTAGACCTGGGCCCTGTGAAAAAGCAACTACATCAATATCGTTCTTATCAATCTCTGCCTCATCTATGCTCTCTCTAAGCACTTCCAACATATTGGAGGCATGGTGGTTGGCGGCTTCTCTTGGATGTATACCTTCCTTCCCCATGTAAGTCCTTGATATATTAGATAGGACTTCTCCCGTATCTGTGACTACACTGCTTCCGATCGTATGGGCAGTACCTTCGAGTCCTAAAATGTACATAATAAAGAAAAAAAGGGATTTTATTCGGGTTTACCTATCCTGTAAACTCCAGTACCGCAGTCAGGACATTCTCCTTTTATAGCGGGCTTTCCGTTTTTCATCTCAGTTTCTTCAGGATTTTTTACCTCTACTTTTTCGCCACATTTGACGCAATAAGCTTTGACCATATTCTCACTCAGTTCGAGATAGAAAAAAGACTATTAAAGCTTTACTTACGAAGTTAAGACCAGGTGACCGATGTAAGCCCCTTTCTGTTTGCTATTCAGCCGACATTCACCTACGCGTCCTACCTGCCGATCCCGAAAAGGTCATTTCGGCGTTTTTGGACTTGCTCCAGCGGGGTGAAGTGGCCGTTTCATCGATCCCCTCAAATCAAAGCTCTGTGGGTTATCTCAACTGCCTTGCGGCAGCCTTCGCACACTTCACAGCTCATCGAGGGACGTGTCGTTTCTGCGCCCTGAACCGTAGCTCTCACTACACCAGCTTGCGCCGGTCCACCTTTCCTGTGGAGAGGGGACTTTCCTCAGTGTCGAACACCGTCGGTCGGCCACGGTCTCCTGGTCGGATATAGATTGGCTCTATGGATTATTTAATCCTTGCGCCGGATAAAGATAAAGAGAGGCTGTCTGTTGATTTGAATTCTAAAGGAGAAGAGGCCCGGATAAGCCATGAACCTGTGCTGCTGTCGTATTCTATACTGCCTTTTACGACCACCGGTCTTTTCAATATCTCTATTTCATTTTTATCCAATATCCTCTCGACTTCGCAGGTGATCCTGTAATTTTCATCTTCGAGATCGCTGATGATCAGGTTATCGTTTTCGCCTTCGGTATCGATATCTTCGATGTTCCCCCTTATCTTGACCTCCATACCGTCGTACCAATCTGCATTTTCTAATATCTTCTTGATCGATATGAAGTCAGAATAGGCTTCTTCCTCCACAGAGATATCGTCTACCGAGTCTATCTTCAGCTGGATATCATTCTCGTATTCCTGGACTTCGCCTTCCACTCTAACTCTTGCCCCGGGTCTTATCTGTTTTTTCTCGTCGTGCTCTTCGATCGTCTCTCTATCTATCACGACAGTCAGGCTTTCTTCTACATCCTTTTCTTTTAGTTCGAATAATACCGTGTAACTCAACCAGGATATATCTGAAATAGTGCCGTCGATATCCACCCTCGAACCCAAAAGTTCTTCATCGATATCAGAAAGTTCTATGTTTCTCGCGGAGTTTTTTGCGGTGAATGCATAAAGTGCCGAGATACCGATAATAGAAAAAATAACAGCTAAAGTTAAGATCTTTTCTTTAGTGAACTCCATCTATCCTACCCCTTCAGTAGTTTCTCTAGTTTTTCCTCGAGTTTTTCAGCTGTTATGTCTGATAGCGAAACTTTTGTCGTTCTACCATTACCATCTGAGATCGTTTTTGTACCCAATAAACCCTCATCTGATAAAGACTGCAAATATTTCCAGAACTGGGTATGACCGAGTTTCTTCGTTTCGTACTCTTCACAGAGTATCTTGTAGAGTTCTTCTACTTCTCCCGTGATGGTATAAGTCTGATCTTTCAACTTACGGACAGCAGCTAGCAGTATCAACTTTTCCTGTCCACTAAGGTTTTTTAGCTTGCTTTCAGTGAAGTATGGATCGATTTCTCCTTTGGCTGATCTTATATCTTCAGTAGAGATCATATCTCTACCGTCCATCTCCGCTATCAGAGAGGATTTTTCCAAGAGCTCTATACCGAACCGGGCGTCTCCTTTGCCGTCACCTTCTTTACCGGCGATATCCGAAATAAGCTGTATCCTTTCGTCGCTTAGAGACCCTGGATAGAGAGCCATCTGGACCCTATCTTTTAGTATAGGAAAAAGATCATCGGAAGTGTAGCGTGAAAACCTCACACGATTACTTCTTTTGAAAGAACTTCGAGCGCTCTCTTCTAACAATTCGAAGACGTTCTTTTGTGAGATCAACATCAGCGAGATATTGCCTTCAGGAGAGAGGTTTTCCTCATCGAAGCGCGAAAGAAGATATATAAGATCGGAGCCTTCTTTCTGGATCAGAGAGTCTACTTCATCTAATACCACGAAAAGATGTGAATTTCTTTCTTCGACTTTTTCCTTAACTATCTTCATCATCTCTTCAACTGAGAAACCTCGGTCTGGAAAACCCTTGTCGAAATGATGGACGACTTTCCACATCGCGGAACTGCTGTTTTTTCTTTTTCTACAGTTGATGAAAACGTAATCTATATTTTGCCCTTTCTTTTCGGCCCAGTCATCGAAATCCATACAGAACCTTTTTGCCGTCACGGTCTTTCCGGTTCCTACAGGACCATAAATGAAAACATTTTGGGATATGTTAGAAGAGACTATACCTCGGTAAAGACCGAAAAGTTCCTGCATCTCGTCCTTCCTGTTAGGGAGTTCATCTGGAACGAAATCGAAGGACAATTTCTCCTGATCTTTGATTATGTTTCCCGTGGAATTTTCAAAGTCCATCTTAATTCTCACTCATCCCTTTGTTACAACAATCTAATATAAAACGATGACGCAAGTCACTATCGAATAGATATCAGATCATCATTCTTCTTTATTAGATTCTTCTTCCATCTTCAAAAGCTGTTCTTTAACACCTTCAAACCTTTCCTCTTCTATTATCACTAAAATATCGCCTCTTTTTGAGAGCCTATAGATGTTTTTAGCCATGACTTCTTCTCGATAGGCCTCCAATTCTTGAAATCCTTTCAATTTATTTATGAAACGGTCCCATTTTTTTGCGAAATCAACCGGACTATCCGCGTTTATATCTTTACCTCTAAGACTTTTTTCCCTTATCGATTGACGTATCCATTGGAATCCCGTAACACGGTCACAATAGGCCATTGTGTAATGTTCTTCGTCCATATCGATCGCTTCTGCATCGATACCGTTTTCTAGACAGTATTTCAAAAAAAATGTAAAGGACGGTGGAGGGAGACTAACTTCCCCAAACTCACTCAGCTTGTCCGCGTAAGCTTTTTCAGGTTTAGACGGCTCTATCTCTGTATCTAGGCCTTCGTTATTCATCAACTCTTCGAGACCATCCATCTCCTCATTTGATATAGGTATTCCACCGACTTGAAAATCAAGTTTATTCACAATTTTTTCCAATCTCTCGGCTTCGCTGACCAGCCCTTTTACTATTCCGAAAAGATATATCTTCGATCCGCCGCTTTCGAACTGAAATTGGCTAGAATCACTCATATTCAACCCTTTCTTTCCGTCACAAGTTCCGAGACTTCGGCTTTATCATCGATCTTTGTCAGTTCCTTTTTCTCGATCAAAGGTATCCCTTCTATGCTCATCCTAGTTGATTTTTGGTGTAGGAATATAACTGGGTCCTTTTCCGTAACATCTGAGAGATTGGAAACTATCTTAGCTTTCTTTATCAGCTTTTTATCTTCTTTAGTACCGACACCGCTCAAAAACACCCTCTCTTCATCCGCTGTAACAGCTTCGAAGGGACATTCACAAGTAGGGAGTATTTTGTATCCTATAGAGAGAAGAGATTCGAAGATCACCCTTTCAAACCCCGAGTACCTATCTAGAGAGATGTCGTATTCGTTTTCATACCCTTCTTTCTCGAAAGGATTTATAGGCATTATAAGGTCCTTCCCCAAAAACTCCTGTAATTTGAGCGCGACATCAAGATCAGCACCCATCCCTTTTTCATATTTTTGTATAGATTTACGTGAAACACCGGCTATATCCGCCAGTTTGCTGAGTGGTATTTTTTCTTCCTTCCTGGCCTTTTCAAGTAGTTCTGAATCCATCTTCACGTATAGGCCGCCTGGAGCAGAAAAAACGTAAGGTGGAACACCCTCGAGTATCATATCTTTGAATGTTTCGGGGGACATCAGCGGTATGCCTTTTCTAGAATATACGACGCCCTGCCTCAATTTTCGCTGTCCACCTTCCAAAGCGATATATAATGGGGAGGCGTCGATAGCTTCGTTGAGTATTTTTAACGACTCCGCGTCCCTCACTCTAGAACTATCTGCATTCACAGATACGCTGAGCACGAACAGCATATCATCTTTTCTAGCTATGATGTCGAAAGGCATCGTATCTTGGTACTCTCTTTTGGATATGTAGAATCCTGATTTAGAAAGTACCTCCCTCACTTCTTCGATAAGTTGGAGTCTGTTCATCGCCACTTAAAATTACTTAGAGGTTCTATATAAAGCTAACGTGTATCACTCCTGATATATACCAGTCCAGAATACACCCGGAACTCAAATCTATCTTTCAGTTTCTTCTTGAAAATGGAGCTCCCAATAAACTGTCGAGTTAAACCAATTATACTTTTCTGAAATCTCCTCGTCCAACTTGTTAACAGTCTCCCCTATGTCTAAAGGTAGAAGTTGATATATGCCGTAAGGGATGATGAATTTTTCACGGAATTCTACTTTTTTGACTTCCGGGATCTTATCAAACTTTTTCTTTAGCAGGGAATTAGAGTAAAGACTGCTATCCTGTGGCAGCATCCACTGATATGTCATACGGAGACTCATCGGGTGAAGTGTTTCGAAAACGAATTTTTCTTTCGTCACTCTAGCAACCTCGATTATGAAGTCTTCGATATCTTTAGTTTCCAGTAGATGAAAGAATCTCATACTAATAGTCACGTCAAAACTTTTGTCTTCGAAGGGCAGTTTTAGTGCGTCCCCCTGTACGCACTCCACCATATTATGCATCATCATCTCTTTACTAGCGTCCAGCCCCACAACATTCGCACCTTCTCTTGATAGTAATTCTGCGAATCTACCTGTCCCAGTCGCTATATCAAGGATATCTTTACCCTTTGGTTCTACAAGTGATAGCAGTGTTTCTTTTTCTTTAAAATCTAGAACCTTACCTCCACCAGAGAACCTATTCTCATCATAACGATTTGCTATCTCTTCTTCCCTGTACCATTCTTGTCCTTTTTTGAACATATTTAGCCCCGGGATGTAGTTATGTTGTATAAAGATGGTTCGCTTAAATATTTAGTCATTGTCGATCATCGATATGAGCTGAAATAAGATTTTTTGAAAAAATGACAAAAACTATATTAGCCCGACCTCCTATCCTTATCCTGCTGGTGGGACCGATGGGAAGTGAAAAGGAGATGAAGAAAAAATTCAACGCTGACCTAGCGGAGAAGATAGATGAGAGTACATTCGAAAACACTTTTTTTAACAAAGAAGATAACAACAGTTACGGCCATTTCAGCAGCGTTATCAAAGAGATAAAAGATGGAGAAGGAGGCACCAGTCATCTAGTCAAAATCAGACCGCCTTTATTTTATTTGAACGGCATACTCAGTAACTTCTCGCGTTTGCTTTCCAGCACCGGTTCAAGAAAGATACTCGATAACGAGAGGTGGAGACTTCGCGAAAAAGAGTATTTGAAAACATTGAATCCCGATTTCGAGATCGACCACACGGAACACGATAATGCAATCTTGATGGAGAAAATAGAGGGCGAAGTCGTATATGATCTCCTTTCGGCGGAGGATATCGAAAATAAAGAAAAATTGAAGATCATAAAGAAGATATCTAAAGGCCTGCATGACATCCATCAAAAAGATCTTTACCATGGAGAACCGAATACACAGAACTGTTTGATATCAGAGGATGGCGATATATATTGGATAGACTTCGAGATAGAGTATCACGAGGACCTTTCTCTGCTTGAAAAGAAAATGAAGGACTTTGAACAGATGTCATTATCAATGATGGGAGCCTTTGAAGAAGAAGGCGAGATCGGACTTGATGACGAAGAACTTCTAGATTTTATACTGGACTCTTACGATGATGAGGAAGTCATCTCCTACTTTTTGAATAACGCTCACGTACCTTTGATAGGCCCTTACCGTATTTACCAACTTTCCTTTACTTCGGCTTACAGGTTCTACCAGGTCCAAGTTAATATACTCAAATATCTAAATTCATGGGAGTCTGAAATTTGAATGGTGAGTCTGAAAACTGCACTGTATTGAACGAAGATCCCATCGTCCGATTTTTTCTATCGATTTCACCTCTTGTAGTTGTGATATTTTTGCTCTATTCATTAGGTCCTAATGTATATACCCCGGTTTTTAGAGTTTTTATCGCTTTTTATTTCGCCTTGGGAGTAGGATGGATAGTTTCTCCAGCCATAGGTCTAGCATCCGGTATGCATCCTGTAAGTGTTGTTATAATATTGGTATTCATATCCTCTCAGAGTTCATTGATCGTGAGTGCGAATTATCCACTTTTAGAAAAGATACCTTTTTTAGGGACTTACATGTGTCGCTTAAGAAGTAAAGCGATGACTGTTATCGAAAGAAAAGGCCTGTTAAAGAAAGTAGAATATATCAGTATCTTCTGGTTGATGTTCTTACCTGTTTATGGCTCTGGTCCTAATGTCATGACCCTTGTGGGAAGACTGTTAGGCCTTGAATGGAAAAGAGTTTGGGCCGTTATAACATTGTCTGCTACCGTAAGGTTTTCTATCATCACGAGTTTAGTGTATCTCGGATACGTATCTCTCTGATCAGATGATTGTGTAATCTAACAAAAGTTTTATATATGACCTACGAACAGATACTTATAGAACCGTAAGTAAAGGGGATTCGGTAAGGCTGGGTGTTTTGCGCTGTGAATAGGTTTCCCTGATTTTTAATATCGCTAGCTTAACCCCCTTTACCTGTCAAGATCAAAAATTTATGAGGTGTTATGTATGACCGCTGAAGCCAGAAAGAAAGGAAAAGATAAACCTGTTATAGAAAGGGTCACTGAGTGTCCAGAATGTGAAAGTTCTCAGCTAGCTCAAGATTATGATAGAGGCGAACTGATATGTGAAAAATGCGGCTTGGTCATTGATGATCAATATATAGATAAAGGGCCAGAGTGGCGAGCTTTTGATATGCAACAGGAACAGAATCGAGCTCGAGCAGGTCCCGCTATGACCGAGATGATGCACGATAGAGGGCTGTCCACCAAGATCGATGAGAGTAATAGAGATTCACAGGGCAGATCATTGTCCAGTAGTAAGAAAGCCCAGATGTACAGGCTCAGGAAATGGCAGAGAAGAAGTAGGGTTTCGGGTGCTAGAGAAAGTACTCTTGTTTCCGCCTTGAGTGAGATAAAAAGATTGGCCTCGACCATGGGTTTACCTAATCATGTCAAAGAACGATCGGCCGCCATATATAGGAAGGCCGTTGAGAAAAATTTGATCCGTGGTAGAAGTGTCAAGATAGTAGCTACCGCCGTTCTCTACACAGCATGCAGGGAATTGGAGATCCCTCGTACACTAGACGAGTTCGCTGAGGTCACCAAGTTTGATAGAAAAGAGATAGGCCGAACTTATCGTTTCCTTAAATGGGAATTGAATATGAAACTGGAACCTACGAAACCGCAGAACTACCTTCAAAAGTTCTGTAATGAACTTAATTTAGGTGGGGATGTGAAAAGATTGGCCGAGGAGATACTCAACAAGGCTGAAGAGGAAGAACTACTCTCTGGCAAGGGTCCGACCGGGCTTGCGGCGGCCGCCATATACATAGCGGGCATAAAAACTGGCGATAGAAGGACACAGATAGAGATCGCTGACGTAGCTGACGTTACCGAGGTCACTGTCCGGAACAGATACAAGGAACTTGCTGATAAACTCGACCTAACAGTACAGGTCTGAGACCCTTCTTTTTTAATCAAAAGGGCTTGATCCCAATCATTTATAAGCATTCAGTCACTCATGTTGGTAGGAGATAATATGGAATATAAGATCGAAAATCAAGTCTTGATAGCTAAACTTGATGACGGAGATGATCTTTTTCAGGCCATCGAAGTTATGATGAACGAAATAGATTACGGCAGCGCGGTCGTCGTAAGCGCTATCGGTATGCTTAATGATTTCAAGCTCGGATTTTATGATAAAGAGACAGGCGAGTACGAGTGGGAAGAATACGATGAACCTAAGGAACTTCTATCAATAAAAGGCAGTGTTACGGAAGATGGTAGTAAGCATCTGCATGCGGAGATTGCAGGTAGAGATCACGATGTATCTGGAGGACATCTAGACGGTGGAAAAGTGTTCAACGTTACTGAGCTGACCCTGCTTTTATTTAAGGACCTAAAACTCACAAGAGAGAGGGACGAAGATTTGGAGATGGATCTCCTTTCGGTGAGGTGAAGCTTATCGCTTTTGAACAGATCGATCATACTGCAGATGTCGGTATCCACGCCTACGGTGAAGATATCGAAAGTGCATTCGAAGAGACAGCCAAAGGCATGTTCAGTATAATTACAGATCTAGCTAAAGTAGGGATGAAGGAGCAACGTCAGATAGAATTGGAATCCGACAATATCGAGAGTCTATTAGTTAACTTTCTATCGGAATTGATCTATCTTCACGAAGTCCATAATGAACTTTACTCTGGATTTGATGTAAAGATACAGAAGGATGAAAAATATGAACTGACAGCTTATATCAAAGGAGAGAAAATAGATCTAGAAAAACATGAGATGGATACAGCGGTCAAGGCAGTATCATATCATGAACTAGAGATAGATTCTGAAGGAGATATCAAGATAATTTTAGATATATGATTCTTTACTTTCACCTACCCCTTTGAGGAAATTTAATAAGGGACGTCGCAGTGAGAGATGTGGTAAAATGAGCGAAGAAAAAATAAAAAAGTTGCCAGGAGTAGGACCCGCAACTGCTGAAAAGCTCATGGATGCAGGTTATAAAGATCTCATGTCCATAGCTGTGGAATCTCCCCGCGTCTTGTCTGACGTGGCTGATATAGGAGATTCTACTGCAGGCAAGATCATACAAGCGGCTAAGGATGCTGCTGACATAGGGGGGTTCGAGACTGGTGACCAATTGTTGGAGAAAAGAAAAGATATAGGAAAGTTGAGCACCTCTGCAGAGAGTTTTGACGATCTTTTAGGTGGAGGTATAGAGACAGGCTCGATAACGGAATTCTTCGGAGAATTCGGTTCTGGTAAAACCCAGGTCGCACATCAACTTTTGGTGAACACAACTCTGCCAGAGGAAGAGGGCGGTCTTGAAGGTGAAGCGATGATAATCGATACTGAGAACAGCTTTAGACCTGAAAGGGTAACGGAGATAGCTGAAACTAGAGATTTAGATGCTGAAAGCATACTTGAAGACATACATGTGGCAAGAGCATTCAATACGCATCATCAGATGCTGCTTGCGGAGGAGGCATTAGAACTTGGAGATGAAAATTCTATAAAACTTCTCGTAGTCGACTCCCTTACATCTCATTTCAGAGCTGAGTATGTCGGCAGAGGTTCTTTAGCTGAAAGACAGCAGACATTGAACAAACATCTTCATGAACTATTGAAGTTCGCTGAAAGGAACAATGCGGCTATAGTCGTAACCAATCAGGTGACAGCTAATCCGGATCAATTTTTCGGAGATCCTACGAAACCGATCGGAGGACATATACTCGGTCATACGGCCACATTCAGAGTGTATCTCAGGAAGAGCAAGGGAGATAAAAGGATAGCTAGACTGGTCGATTCTCCAAATATGCCTGAAGGTGAAGCGGTATTCAAAGTGGAGGCGTGCGGTATCACCGAGTGAAAACGGGAAAGAAGCATGTGCTCTTAATCAATTAAACACATGACTTAAATATAGTCATAAAAACTCTTATTTATAGATTTACATTTATCACTATAACTTTTTGTTACTTAATCTTTTGCCCAATTTATCTTTTCGAACTGGAAAAAATTTATATCATCCCCCGTTCGATAATATGAATAGGGTATTCGGGGCTAGTAGGTTAGAGTGCATCCCATCCCACCATCCTGACCTAAAAACTAGCCCCTCCCTTTTTTCTTAGCACATATTTCCTTAAACCCGATATCATCAATCTTCTTTTGAAGCAGCTATGACGGCTTGTCCGAAGGGCACACCCATGTCACCGTTCGGTATCTTGTCATGGACCAATAATCCGTAACCTTCTCTCTCTAGATAAGAACTCACGCTTTTGACTATAGGACGATTATAAGATACGCCTCCTGATATCCCTATCGCGTCTACTCCTTTTTTTTCACATGCCAAAACAGCAGATCTGGCCAAAGCTTCCGATACTGACTTCACGTAAGAAAAGGCTCTGTCTCTCTTTGGTATATCATCGGTCAACATCTCCAAAAAGGGATCCAAAGTTTTTATCTCTTTATCTTCTATCTTAACATCGTAATCCTTGACACTATCCCCCATCATGAGTGTTTTTTCTAGTTTCATCGCAGGTTCACCCTCATAACTCCTGGTTTTGCATACCCCTAGTCCCGACGAGATGGCATCTAATAATCTCCCAAAACTGGATGTTTTGACCGAATCATCCATCATATTATCTAAAACGTTTCTCTTTTCTTCATCGAAATGATCATCTTTTAGGCCTCTTTTCCTCTTGATCGCATATACCAATCTTTCAGGTTCTTTTACGGCTTTTTCACCTCCAAGCAGAGGAAAGTTCTCCAGATGATTCATCCTCTCGTATCTCTCTTTATCGCAGTAGAGAACCTCTCCTCCCCAACTGTTTCCGTCCTCGCCGTACCCCGTACCATCGATAGCTATCGTTATGATCTCATCTAGATCGTGTTCGAGCAGAAGAGAGGCACCGTGTGCCCAATGATGCTGTACTTCATGTATCTTAGTGTTGAATCTCTCAGCAAAATCTAATCCAAGTTTTCGGCTTTGATATTTAGGATGCAAGTCAACGGCTACAGACTCTAGATCATCCATACCTAAGAGAGACATCAAATGGTCTACGGTATCTTCGTAAAATCTAGAGGCTGCGTAAGATTTCAGATCTCCCAGGTATTGGCTCGCGTACAAAAAGCCGTCTGATGCTAGAGCAAAACAGCCGTCTTTGTCTGCGCCTGCCGCCATGATCCTTGAATCTTCGAATTCAATGGCTGAAGGTACGTAACCTCTAGACCTTCTGATCAAGAAAGCTTCTTCTCCATGGGTCCTTACAAGTGAATCATCTACTCTGTTAGCTATCTCTCTGTTGTGCAGTAAAAGATGATCGAACGGCAGTTCGAAGGCATCTTCGTTATCCACCACCATAGGTTCCCCCGGTAGATTCGCACTGGTCATCACCACTGCATTCAAGTCACTTTTCTCGAATAATAGATGATGGAATCCTGTGTACGGCAGCATTATACCAACGGTCGGAAGACCAGGAGCGACGTGATCCAATATTTCGTCTTCAAGATCTTTCTTTTGGTATACCATGATCGGCCGTCTAGGACCTTTTAGAAGTTCTTCTCTCTCTATATAGGCGTATTTATCTGCGGTTTCAAGATCGGGAACCATAACAGCAAATGGTTTTTGAGGCCGTCCATATATTTCCCGAAGTTCAGGTATCTGTTCGAGCTTACAGACGATATGCATCCCACCCCAGCTCTTAGCTATGCCGATCTCGCCTTCTTCTATCAGATCTACGAAGTCTGAAATGCCGCCTATCTCCCTTTTATTTTCATCATAGAGCGTGTATTCAGGCCCGCATTCAGGACAGGAAACGGTCTGGGCATGGAATCTTCTATCTAATGGATCGGTGTATTCATCTTCACAATCCTCGCACATAGGGAACGGATCCATGGTTGTTTTCTCGCGATCGTAAGGTAAAGAATAGATCGCTGAGTAGCGTGCTCCACAGTTAGTACAGTTGGTGAAAGCATAACTTTCCCGTCTATCCCCCTCTTTTTTCATCTCTTCTATACATTCGCCGCATAGAGCGGTATCGACTGGTATAGTCGAAGATTCCTTCTTACCGGAGGTACTGCTGATTATCTTAAAACCTTCAGACGGGACGCTGCTTTCATGCTTTTCTATCTCTTCTATCTTCGCTAGAGGAGGGAGTCTCTCTTTCAATTCTTTTATGAACGACTCTTCATCTCCGTCGATGACTACTTCGACCTTCCCTCCCATGTTTTTCACATAACCGTTCAGGCCGAGCGATTTCGCCACTCTATAGACAGTAGGCCTAAAGCCCACACCTTGAACGGTACCTTTCAAGATAAGCTTCATCGACTAATAGACAGGATGACTGCTTTTTAACTCTTTACCCATGAAAGACGTTTATGCAGTTGATTCACCCATCAAAACCAAAGTAGATCTCAGGCAAACGATCGAAAAGACTATTTAACTTTAGTCACTCGAAACAATCGATGATATGCGGTATCGACGAGGCTGGAAGGGGCCCAGTGATAGGGCCGATGGTGGTCGCCGGCGTAAAGATAAACGATGACGGAAAACTAATGGAACTCGGTGTTAAAGATTCGAAAAGACTCGACCCTTCCACTAGAGAGATGCTCGAAGGGAAGATAAAAGGCTGTACGGAATTTACACTCAGGATCGTATCAGCGGAAGAGATAGATACCTCGAGAACTTCGATGACTTTGAACGAATTGGAAGCAGATCTGTTCGCCAGTATAATAGATGAATTATGTACAGGGGATGAGAAGTGTTACGTGGACACGGCCTCTACTGATGAAAAAAAATTTGCGAATATGTTGAAAAGAAGGTCGGATTCTGACGTTAAAATAATATCTGAACACGGTGCTGATGACGAGTATCCCGCGGTATCCGCTGCATCTGTCCTCGCAAAAGTGGAACGTGATAGAAGGGTGAAGGAGATATCTGAAAAACTTGGAAAAGATATAGGGAGTGGTTATCCTTCGGATACAAAAACGCTCGAGTTCTTAAAAAACTGGATCCCCGAGAAAGGATCTTTGCCGCCACATACCAGGAGAAGCTGGGATACCAGTCGCGACTTGATGAACAAGTTCAAGAACCGTTCCCTGGATGAATTTTGATCCCGGCAAAATATTTTTATGTAGATAGTTGGTTATACATCGGAGGAAAAAGATGTCGGTTGAGGAAGAAAAGGAAGTTTTAGAAGATATGATACAAAAGTTCAAAAAAAAGATGGATGATGACGAGTCCATAAAGAAGAAGATGGAAAAATTCCAACGAGACATCCTGGTTGATTTCGAATCTGGCAATAGATATAATTTCGAAGTCGATGGTCACGAAGTAAGTTCAATCGAAAAGGGATCCATCGAAGATCCAGATATAACTTTATCCAGCAGCGTTGAAACACTGCGCGACCTTCTCGACGGAGAGATCGGTGCTATGCAGGCATATGCCAGCAATAAGATAAAAGTCGATGCGTCATTGACCGATATGATGAAGTTCAAAAAACTTCTTTAACTGTAGTATCCTACGTCTTCTGGAGGGTGCTTCATAAACTCTCTCAAAAGGGTAGTTGCATAAGTTCCTTTGTTGAGGCTGAAGCTCAATCTAAGTGCTTCACCTTCCAAGTCCCACTCAAAGTCTTTTACAGGTGCGAATATATTTCTACGGGTCCCAGTTGAGGATATAGAAGAGATCTCTGGTATGATGAAGTCTTCTTTTTTGACTCCTTCCTCTTCAATTATCTTCGCCTCTATATCTCCTTGTTCTCCCTTTGAAAGTTTCGACTTGTGACCGTATAGAGGAGCGCTGACGAAAGCTTTCCCTTCTCTGATCATCTTTGAGGCTTTGGTCAAGTTGCGCTCATTTACCTCGACCTTAGTATCCTTGTTCGGGAGTCCGTCCGAATCGGTTGGCAGAACCACATCTCCTATCAAAGCATCGTTCAAAGGAAGATCTCTCTTGAGTCTTAAGGATATCATCTTGTTGAAAAGATATGACTGATAGGCGTGAACGAACATCATAAGGAGGTTGTGTGGGAGTGTTTTGAGTGCAGGAACGAATTCCCCCGGATTGTCTTTAAGATGATTTAATATCCTTCTTTCGAATGTCAATACGTTCGGATATATATTCAGTGCCTCATTTGGATCCCATTTTTTTTCTAAGAACTCTCGAGCCTCATAGCATTTTTCTCCCTCGCCTTCGACTGGAGATGCTACGTATTTTTTGACCGCTCCTTCGAAATCCCCCTTCAATATCTTTTTACCGACTATATGGGTGATAGGTCTCATTGTCCCGAAGCGCTGTACGCCGAACCAGTTCGGAAATCCACCCTTTTCCTTGATCTTTTGACCTATCTTATCTGCTCTAGCCGATACCTCCTCAGGTCCGACCCACATATCCCTGAGTAATATCTCAAACTTATTCCTTTTATGTGCGCCTATGTTCAGAGAACGGTGAGATGTGAACACATCTTTTACTTCTACATCCTTTATGTTCAGTTCTTTCAATCTTTCAGGTCCACACTTAAAAGACATCCATTGAGTGGTGATGGCTCTTTTATCTTTGGTACCGCAAAAATCTATGTTGTCAGGAGAGATACCCAATTTGTCAGCCAACTGTTTTACCAAACGATTGGTTTCCCAGTTCCGGGACCATATCTTAGCTATACTGTACTCTCCTTTGCTCTCTTCAAACAGATCGATCTCTTCTTCGACTCTAAAATCCTCAGGATATTTTTTCAATTTTCCTCCGACCCCAGGGGCCTCAGTAAAAAAGGTTTCCAGCCCCACCTCTTTTTCCATAAACACCTCACCGATCCTTTATTAGACAAAACTAATCTTCGAACATATCGGAATATAGTTTTTCGACCTCTTCTTGGAATGTTCTCGATATCTCACCTAGAACCTCTTTAGGATCAGCACCTTCTGCGACCTCTACTCTGAGTACAGGGTCGTCCAATTCCTGATGCTCTACTGAATAATCAGCAGTCGTGACCTGTTCTTCTTTAACAAGTTGTTCTATCAGAGGGTACATCACGGTGTCATCTGCATCCTTGATCTTGACTTCCAAAGTCGTATCGGTCTTTTCCAGTATCTCGAACTCCATATATATACACCATTCTACTTCATTGATCTGAAATATTCAAGTTTTTACTATTATTTAAGGTATTTGTCTACTATCTTTAAAGCGCATACATCACCACACATCGAACACGCATCTTCATCACTAGGGTTTTTCTTTTTTCGGCACCTCTTGGCTTTTTCTGGATCTACCACTTTTTCCAGCGTTTTTTCCCAGTCTAGTTCCTGTCTAGCCTTAGATATCTCATCGTCCAGTTCTCTGCCTATCCCGTTCGCTATATCTGCAGAATGCGCAGCTATCCTAGATGCGATAGTTCCTTCTTTTACATCATCTACATCAGGAAGACCTATATGTTCAGCAGGAGTCACGTAACATAGGAAATCCGCTCCATTATATCCGGCTAAAGCACCCCCTATCGCTCCGGCGATGTGATCGTACCCTGGCGCGAAATCTGTAACGAGAGGCCCGAGTACATAAAAAGGAGCGCCGTCACAGATGTCTTTCTGTATATTAACATTGGTCTTTACTTGATCTAGAGGTACGTGTCCAGGCCCCTCGACCATCGCTTGAACTCCCTTCTCTCGAGATCTTTCAACTAGCTCCCCTAACGTCAGGAGTTCTTGTATCTGAGGCCCGTCTGTAGCGTCAGAGACGGCACCGGGTCTGAAACCATCTCCTAAACTCAATGTCAGATCATATTCTTCGGCGATCTCGAGTAGATAATCGAATTCCGAATAGAGTGGATTTTCCTCCTCATTTTGAAGTATCCACGCCGTGAGAAAAGACCCGCCTCGACTTACTACATTGGCCAACCTATCGCTTTTCTTCAAACTTTCGACCGCCTTTTTCGTCACTCCACAGTGGACCGTTATGAAATCCACACCGTCTTCGGCATGTTTTTTGATACTATTGAATATGTCATCAGTACTCATGTCGACTATAGCACTCTCTCTTGCAAGTTTCAGACCACATTGATAGATCGGCACGGTCCCGAAAGGTAGGTCGGTGATAGATATCAATTTTTCTCTGATCTTATCTATATCACCGCCTGTGCTTAGATCCATAACCGCATCGGCACCGCATTTTTCAGCCACCTTCAATTTCTCTATCTCCTCGTTCAAATCCACATGGTCCTTAGAAGTGCCGAGATTGACATTTATCTTTGTCTTCAGGCCTTCACCTATAGCTTTTGGTTTAGGCTCATGCCGAGGGTTATGAGGGATCACAGCTTTACCGTTCTTAACCAGTCTAGTGATCTTTTCCGCAGAAATCGGCTCATCCTCTGCACAATTTTTTATGATATCGGGGATATCCTTTTCGCAGTCTTTAGGTAGAGTCATCAGACCTCAATTAAGAGCAGCCCCTTAAATCCTTTTTTACATAGATAAAGAAAAATAAATAGGTTTTCAGGAGAGCTCTGACCAGAAATATTTCGCGGAACTATTTTAGCCATTCCAGGCCCAGTTCCTTCAGCTTTTCATCAGTAGGAACACCGGTTTCTTCATCCCATCCCATCGACTCGTAATAACTCCTGAGAGCTTTGTCCAAGTCTACAACTTCCCCTTTACCTCTTCCATCTGGAGCCTTTTCTTTGAGAAATCTTTCAGGTAAGCTGTCATCTTTCCTTTCGAATCCAAATGAAATATTCAACATACGCTCCATGTTGATAACTCGTTCGGCGGCTTTTAGCAGATCATCCTTCGCTAGTTCTTTTCCAGTTGCTTTAGAAAGCAATTCAGCATATGTAGATGGTTTGTTGGCCAAAGTGATGACGGTGAACAGACAGACACCTAGCATATTTGTTGCCATACACAGCTCTTGGAACGGCTTCACCCACCATTTGTTTCCGTCCTCTTTGAAGTCTATATCTCCTTCGATACCGAGTTCTTCTTCCCTGTAACCGAAAGCATCTACCGTGGGAGACCAGGGCCTCAGATGATCGGCTCCTCTAGGTGAGACCGCGTGTGTAACAGCCTCTCCTTTGCTTGCTCTCACACCATCTGCAGCCATCTCTAGACCTTTGACGTGCATAGCCGCTTCTTTAGCATCCTCACCATATCGCTCGGCCGCGATTTTCACACCGTCCGCTAAGACATCTCCGAAACCTTCTCTATTGGAGATCTTTCGTACAAGTTCTACTACCGCGTCGGCGTTCCCCCATTCAAGACCTATGCCGCCGGTTTCTTCTCTATCTATGATCCCTTTATCAAACCATTCCATCGCAGTAGCGATAGCCTGCCCCGCGGATATGTGATCTAGTCCCATATCATTTGCTATGTGGGAAGCGGCGGCGATCGCATTCATGTCTTTGACTAAAGTTTTACTTCCAAAAGCCGCAACAGTTTCATATTCTGGACCTCCTCCCTTACTCCCCTTATACTTACCTTCCTCTACTTTTGTCACAGTTCCGCAAGCTATAGGACAGCCCCAACAGGCGTATTTTTCGACATCCAATTTCTCATAATATGCGTTGTGATCGAGTTGGTTCCTACCGAGTGGGAAAGTGGTTTGCTGCCAATTCTTTGTGGGCAGCATACCCAGATCGTCTATCGATGCGTAAAATGATGGAGTACCATATTCGTGCAGTTCCTCGTTCACGAATTCTTCTGAAAAGAGTTCTTTACGGCTCTTCTTAGATTTTTCTTTTAACCCCTCCTTATCAGCGATCTCTATCTTATTGGTGCCCTTCACTGCTATAGCTTTAAGATTTTTGGACCCCATTATCGCGCCTGCACCTCCTCTACCGGCTGCACGGTGTTTTTCGTTCATAACAGCCGCATATAGAACTTTATTCTCTCCTGCTGGGCCGATATTAGCTATCTCGAAATCGCTTCCGAGTTCTTTTTTTAGCATGTCTTCTGTATCTTCAACACCCTTACCCCAAAGATCAGAAGCATCTTTAAATTCTACTGATCCGTCTTCGATGACCACATAGGTAGGTTCTTCGGCTTTTCCCTTTACCATGATCATGTCGTATCCTGCCTTTTTTATCTTTGGAGCTAACTGTCCACCGCAGTTCGATGCTCCTATGGTGCCTGTCTCCGGTGAACGGAAGACTATACACCATCTTCCACTGGACGGGGCTGATGTTCCGGTCAACGGTCCGGTAGATAATATCAAGGGTTGTTCCTTGTCGAATTTGTCGATATCCGGATCGAGCTCTTCGCCTAATAATTTCACAGCTGTACCTTCTCCGCCGATGTAATCTTCAAACCATTCATCTGGTATTTCCCGTTTATCTACAGAGCGTTCGCTCAAATCTATCGCTAATAGCTTATTTCTATATCCTTTCAAATACTCACCCATCAATGGTAATGAATTTATGGTATATTAAATCATCCTTTTTAAGGAAAGAGTTGGACTATACATCCACATTTTTTAATGTGGACATACAAACTTTGTACGAGTTATCTCATCCGATGTTTATATCATCTATACATGGGATATTTTTTCCGGAATTTTTCCTTCAACTTTTTCCTCAGCTCTCTATTTACTTTTTCATGCTCTTCCAACGGATATCTAAAGGGTTCTCCTCGGTTGAAGGGTCCCAGCATCAAATACTCATCATCGTCGGTCCTTTTTGGAAGAGTGGGTTTCTTTTTCATCTTTTTTTCAACAACTTCCTGTTTCTTTTTTTGGTCTTGACTAGATAGGGATTCTAAAAAACTTTTCAGCTCATCTTTTTTGAACTTTCTGAATCCAAAATCTGGAAGTTTCTGCTTTAGTTGATCTTTTTCTACCTGTATTTTTTTCCCCATCCCGAGAGTATTTTGTGTATAGATAGAATCGACCTTGATGAAGTATCCTCTGTCATCGTTGATGACATATATATCGTAAAAATCGTCTGACTTTTTGGTCCAGAAACTCCAACCTTCTGGATCCTCCCGGTAATCTTCCATGAAATCTTCCATTATCTCATCGACGTTCTTCATCGATTTTCACATTCAAAGCTTGGAGTATTTACTTTATATCTTTTGACTTATTATCATCGGGTCTTTATCACATCAGGAACGCATCTGGATTCTCACTCATGTCTATGAAGTTATTTGCGGCCTCTTTCAACTCTTTTGAAGCGCTCTCTTCAAAAGCCATCACTTCGACTCTGACACCTTCGGCCTGAAGATGGTAAACCAGATGGGTAAAATCACCGTCTCCAGTCACTAAAACAACCACGTCTAATTTGTCAGCGATCTTCAAGGCATCTATAGCGATGCCCATATCCCAATCTCCTTTTTTTGCGCCACCATAGTACTCTTTCAACCTTTTTTTCTTGACTTCAAAACCTATGCTCTCTAACGTTTCGAAAAAGTTCTTTTCATCTGGAGTCTCGGACTCTATCGCGTAGGCTATAGCTCTGGTCACCTTCCTGTTCTGCTGAGCCTTGTTCAATAAAGATTCGAAATCCACCTTGTTACTGTATACATTTCTAGCAGAATAATACATATTCTGTACATCCACGAATATTCCAACTCTCTGGTCTTTATAGATCGATACCATACTTTTTTCACCTAAATTTCAATTTTTATTTTACTATCGCAGTAAAGAGACCCTCTATCAATTTAGTCTTTTTCATCTCAACTTTGCCCTTCTACAAAAAATTTAAACTTGCACCTCTTTCTATAATCGATATAGGATAACATGATATCTAGAGAAGAAGCCCTCGAGATGATCGAGGAAAATATAGACACGGAGAATTTGAAGAATCATATGTTGGCTGTAGCCCAGATAATGAAGAGATTGGCTGAAGAGTTGGGTCAAGATGAAGAAAAATGGGAGATTCTCGGCTTGGTACACGACTTGGATTACGAGGAAACCAAAGACAATCCTGAAGAACACGCGCTAAGGTCAGCCGAGATGGTAGAGGGAAAAGTTCCCGACGATGTTCACAGAGCAATCAAAGCCCACAATCATCAGCATACTGGAGTAGAACCTGAAAATGATATGGAATATGCAATCCATGCTGCCGATGCAGTCTCAGGTCTAATAGTCGCGACAGCTTTGGTGATGCCGAACAGTAAGCTTGAAGAGGCTAGGCCGGGATCTGTCGAGAAAAAATTTGACGATTCTTCATTCGCCAAAAACATCGATAGAGATAGGATCCTATACTGTGAACAATTCGGTCTTGGAAGAGATGAATTTTTAGAATTGTCTTTGAAAGCTCTTCAAGATATAGATGAGGAACTCGGGTTGTAGCTTGAGTATGAAAATAGAAAAGCCTGATGATGAAGAACTGCAGTCACTTTACCAGAAGTTCGGAGAGCCGGAGATAAAAAAAGAAGAGGTCAGCCTGTCTTATTCACAATACAAAGGTGATTATCCTGAGTGTAAGGGTGAAGCTGTCCTTGAGATAAATAAGGATGACGAAGTGGTCGGTGTCAGACATTCGGGCGGCGAAAAATTCGTTCTTCCGATGACAAGAGTTTGGAAAGATGAAACCTTCCTTGAAAAAGCGAAGAGGTCAGCAGAAGAAGAAACCGGTCTTCAGGTTGAAGTCAAATCGTTGAAAGAGATCAGGAAAGTGAAATTCGAATTTTCCAATACAGATCTAGAAAGATGGCATCTTCTTTTTGAAGCAGAAATCATGCAAGGAAACTTGGAAGTACAAGATACAAACCAGATAGAAGAAGCGAAATTGTTTGATGGAGATTGGTACTGGGTCAATGGTTTCTACATCTTAAGAAGATGATTTTTAGAGATCCAACAAACATAAATATAATGATGTGATAGCCCGGTTTTATGGAAACGAACAATCAATCAAGAGACATCTTCATAAAAGAACTACCTGAAACTTCTACCGAACCAGCATCATTGGGTTTATTTGGTCTAGCAGTCGCTGCATTATTACTAGGCGTTACATACATGGGTCTTGCAGATGGTAACAACACCGCCCTACTGATACCCTGGGTCCTTTTCTTTGGTGCAACAACCCAATTTGTAGCCGGTATAATGGAATTCAATCGCAATAACATATTTGGGGCTACGGTTTTCACTTTTTTTTCTATGGCCATGTACTCCATCGCTTTGACCTCCACAATCAATGTATTCACAGATGTGACTGTAGATACGACCCACTATGCAGCCGGACTCGTAGCCGTTTTTGTATTCCTGCTGATCGTGACTTTCGCATCCATGATGACCAATAAAGTGCTGTTTTCTATCGTTGTAGCAGTAGATCTAGCACTCCCCATATTGATCGCTCACTACCTTTGGGGTTATTCTGGCACCTCAGCCGGTGTTTTCTTGCTGATAACATCGGCCCTTTCTTTCTATGCAGCCGCTGCTATATTATTGAACACCATGGCCGAAAAGACGATATTACCTTTAGGTAGTCCTATCTGGGAACCGTAAAAAGAGTTGAAGTAGAAAAAAGTTGAAAGAAGATATGTCACTCTTCATACCTGTTCTGGTGCACGAAATCTTCTAGTTCCTCCCTTTCAGGTCTTTCTTTCTCAGTCTCTATCTGGTCGTCGGTCATATATTCAGTCGGTCCGTCGGCATGTTTGCCGACATTTATCAGTGTGATCAAACGATACTCTTCAGGGATGTTCAATAGTTCTTTAGTTTCATCTTCGTCATAACCGGCGATGGGATGAGCTACCAATCCCAGTTCCGTAGCTCTCAATTGTAGAAAGGCTGCAGCCATCCCCGTATCGAAAAGATGATAGGATCTCCCTGCCACTTCACAGTCGTCTTCGCTTTTACTGAACACGGCTATTATCAAAGAAGCGCCTTTTGTCCATTCATTGTATTTTTTAATCACGTCCTGCATCTTTTTCAGCATATCTTCATCCTTCACGAAGACGAAATTCCACGGCTGGTTGTTGTAGCATGAGGCTGAAAGCTGGGCATGCTTTGCTAGGTCCTCTATAAGATCATCGGTTATTTCAGTTTTCTCTAGCGCACGATAAGCCCTTCTCTCTTCTATCGCTTCTTTAACATCCATCTTGATCACCTTCGGTCGTCTATTATAGACTCAACTCTATCCCATCTCTCTTTTTTGTTTAATCTATCATTCACAGGATTCAGATCTGGATAATTCTTATCGTTGAATGTCGGCATCTTCTCTTTATAGAAAACACCTATCGGTAACTTCTTTTCCTCCTCAGCAAGTTTCATCGCTTTTTCTCTATTATCGGCAGGCTCTTCCAGTGTCTCTACGAGATCATTGTACAATTCATATGTATCGTTGAATGTGACACACGGTTGTAGAACATCTACGAGTGAAAACCCTTCGTGTTTGACAGCCTCTACTATCAAATCTACAAGATGCTGTATATTACCTGAATATCCACGACTTACGAACCCGGCTCCAGATGATAGCATCAACTTTAACGGATTTATCGGTTCGTCTACATTACCTTCTGGTGTAGAAGGGCCTTTAAATCCCTTATCGCTAGTCGGGGACTTTTGTCCGGTAGTTAGTGCATAGTTTCCATTGTTATGTACTATCATGGTCACGTCCGCATTCCTCCTGGCGGCGTAGATCAGATGAGCGAGCCCTTCTCCATATGCGTCCCCGTCGCCACCGAAAGCTACAACTTTTAAATCAGGATTAGCGAACTTCATACCCTGTATGGTGGAAATCTCCCTACCGTGGATAGAATACAATCCGCTGAGATTCAAATAATCGAATATCTTGCCGTGACATCCTATACCGGCCGATATCATCAGTTTTTCTCTATCGATGCCTTCTTCTTCCAATCTACTTACAGCTTGCTTTACCGAATTAAGAAGACCAAAATTACCGCAACCAGGACACCAAGTGTTCTCCTTTTCGCTTTCGATATCTGATCCTTCAAATCTCATGGTATCGCCTCCTTGATCTCGTCAGCAAGTTCGCGTGGTTCGAAAGCCCTTCCATCGTACTTTCTTATCACTGTTTTAGGCTTGATATCGCATT
>JAFDTP010000189.1 GCA_019594195.1 Thermoplasmata archaeon | reverse complement strand
TGAAGAACTCGTAGTAGAAAGTCAAATGCTCGAGTTGAAGCCACAGGATATGATCATCTCGAAAGATGCTGGAAATTACATGGTAAAAGTGGCAAATTTTGTTGATGACCTATTAGAAAGATATTATGAGGTAGATGGATACTATGAAGCTGAAAACAGGACTGATCTGATAGGTGAATTGATCGTTGGTTTAGCACCTCATACTTCTGGAGGAGTCCTTGGGAGGATAATCGGTTTTCACGAAGGAAGAGCGGGCTATGCCCATCCCTATTTCCATGCAGCTAAACGTCGTAATTGTGACGGAGATGAAGATTGTATAATGCTTTTAGTCGATGGTCTCCTAAATTTTTCTGAAGATTTTCTTCCAGAAAAGAGAGGAGGTCTTATGGATGCTCCCTTGGTCCTTACAACTAAAATAGACCCGATGGAGATAGACGGTGAAGCTCACAATGTAGATACCTCTTGGGAGTATCCTCTAGAGTTCTACGAGAAAACTTTTGAATATCCTAAACCGAAGGAATTGGAGGATCTAATTGAAACCGTTGAAGATCGATTGGACAAAGAATCCCAGTACGAAAATTTCGGATACACCCATGAAACTTCAAAGTTAGACGAAGGGCCTACGATGAGTAGATATACACGTTTAGGAAAGATGACCGAAAAGATGAATGCCCAGATCAGAGTGGCGGATACGATAAGGGCTGTTGATACTGAAGACGTGGTGAGCAGAGTGATCAATGATCATTTCATCCCCGACCTTATCGGAAATCTCAACAAGTTCGGTGTGCAGCAGATAAGATGTACAAAATGCAATACCAAGTATAGGAGGATTCCATTGAGTGGAGAATGTAAATGTGGTGGTAATCTAACTTTGACAATACACGAAGGAAGTGTAAAGAAATATCTTAATTTTTCCTTGGATATGGTGGAAAAATACAAGGTACCAGAATATCTTTACCAGCGTGTTCAGCAGCTCAATACGCAGATAGAATCTCTTTTTGAAAATGACAAGGTCTCTAATCCGAGTCTAGACGAGTTCTGTTGATCTATTATCCGAAAGAACTCAGACTTGTCTGTTTTCTTCTTTTCAACCCCTCCTCATATTGTTCAAGAGCTGATTCGACTCTATTTTCGGAGAAATCTCTTTCCCCACACAGGAATCCTTTCACATCTCCTAACTCATGTTTGAAATCTATGGAGTAATCGTCTGTAACATCTGGATTTAAAAATATATCTTTGATCGACTCACAATTGTTGATCTCTTTTCCCTTCTCTTCTAGCACACTTTCGATGTCACCGTATTCTTTAATATATTTGAGTCCACGTTTAGGACCAATGCCTTTTACACCTTCATTGTAATCGGTTCCACATAAGATACCTATCTCAACAAGTTGTTCTCTATTTATCTCCAATTCGGATAGAACTTCATCCAGATTTATCAATTCTGGACTGATCTTTTTGTATTTTGAGGAGCCGGGTATCTTTCTTTTACCCGTAACTGTAAGATTTTTTATCAATCTTGAAGCTCCGAAAAGTAAAGTATCATAATCCTGACTTCCAACTGCCCATGCATCTCCTTTTTTCACTAGATGAGCGGCTTGACTTTCTCCCTCTGAAGGAGCTTGGACCCAAGGTATAGATAAAAGAGATAGGAGTTTTTTACTGCTTTTTTCGATCTCGTCTGTCATCCTTGAGGTTTGTTGTGCTTTTATTCTCGCTCTTTCTAGATCCCCTTCTGCTAGCGATTTTTCATATTCCTTTTTGGCCTTTTTCTTTCTCTCTTTTCTTTTCTCTAAAGTGCCCTCTTTCATAATATCAGGAGACCCGTCGAAAACATAGACAGGTTGAATTCCAGCCTCAACAAGATTTGCATTCCTGTAAAGTATTCCGGAAAGGTGAGATGTCACTCTTCCTTCAGAATCTTTTAGTGGTTGTCCATCTCTTTGGCGTAT
>JAFDTP010000168.1 GCA_019594195.1 Thermoplasmata archaeon | reverse complement strand
GAGAAGGCTAAAGGTATCGATGCGGTCATCGAGGTGGATTACAAAGTCCACGGATGTCCTATAGATAGGGACGAGTTCCTACACGTAGTCAGAGCACTGGTCATGGGCAGAGAGCCGAATATCCCGGATTACCCTGTCTGTGTAGAATGTAAGCTCAATGAAAACGTCTGTGCATTTGAACGTGGTGAGTTTTGTGTCGGACCGGTCACCAGAGCGGGATGCGATTCCTGCTGTGTCAATGAGGGTACGATATGCTGGGGCTGCAGAGGTCTGATAGACGAACCCAACGAAGAAGCACATGAGGAAGTTCTGGAAGAGTACGGATTGACCGCTGACGAAGTCATGAAGAAATTTGATCTTTATTTCACCTGGCAAAAGGAGGCGAAAGAAGATGAGTAAAGATGTAAATATCGATGTAGAATACTTGACCAGAGTCGAAGGTCATGGTAATATAGAAGTCAACGCGAATGATGGAGAGATAGAGAAGTGCGAATGGCAAGTCGTCGAAGCACCTAGATTTTTCGAGTCGTTGGTAGTAGATAGAGATTGGACCGAGGTCCATCATATCACTTCTAGGATCTGCGGCATCTGCTCGATCGGACATACTTTAACTTCTTTGAAAGCGACCGAAGATGCCATGGGTATCGAAGTTTCTGAACAGGATAAAAAATTGAGGAAGTTGGCACTTCACGCTGAAAATATGCAGAGCCATATCCTGCATGTGGGTTATTTAGCATTACCCGATTTCATGGATTCAAAATCAGTAGTACCGCTTGCGGAGAGTCACGAAAAAGAAGTACAAACCGTTATCAGACTCCACAAGCTAGCGAACAGGATGTCCGATATCATAACAGGAAGGACCACGCATCCGCAGCGATTGATACCCGGCGGTTTCTCTAAGATACCTACAGAGGATCAATTGATGGAGATCAAGAATAAGTTGGAAGGTTCATTCAACGATCTTACCGCAGTAGCTAATCTATTGAAGGACCTAAAATCGAAGATCCCAGATTTACAGAGGGAAACGGAATATATATCTCTGACTGATGACGATGAGTACGCTTTGTATGGAGGAGATATCTATTCTTCAGATACGGGAAGGACTCCTGTAGAACAATATCTGGACATAACTAATGAGTACACCGTTCCTCAGTCAACAGCGAAGTATACAAAGAACAATCGTGAGTCTTATTTCGTCGGCGCATTGGCTAGATTGAACAATAACTACGAGCATTTGAGTCCTATGGCAAAAGGTATCGCGGAGAAGTTCAATCTGAATCCGATGGAAGTCAATCCGTATATGAATACGATCGCTCAAGTCGTGGAAGTAGTCCACAGCGTTGAAGATTCGATAGAGATCATAGAGGAACTTTTGGATGAGGGCCTTGAGGAACAGGAAGAGTACAATTCACCTGATATAGAACCCAAGGCAGGAAGAGGAGTAGGAGCTATCGAAGTACCAAGGGGTATCTTGTTCCATGATTACACCTACGACGAAGACGGTAAATGTACTGAAGCGAACTGCGTGATACCGACGAATCAGAATCACGGCAATATACAGTTGGACATGGAAAAGATGGTCCCCGACATAATAGAAAAACCAGAGGACGAAGTGAAGAAGCAACTTTCGATGCTAGTCAGAGCATACGATCCCTGTATCTCCTGTTCAACTCACGATCTGAATATCAAATTTGTAGAATGAGAGCAGGAAACGGAGAAAAATCTATAAAACCTTTTTCCCTCTTATCTAAAAATCTTATAAGTAAAAATAGCTCACTCGATCTTCAGCTTTTTAAACAATTCTTCAAATTTTTTCTCTACTTCTTTATCTTTTCTTTTTTCCAGCAAGAACATCAGCAGTTCAAATCTCATAAGCAGAGGAAAATTCAATTCCCCTATCTCGTCTTCAGCCTCCTCGATCGGGTCAGATACTTTTTCCTTAAGCTCTGCAAAGATGTTGGAAAGTATATCGACCATATCTTCTTCCTCTTCCTTCTCGATGGAATAACCCATTATCTCTAGGAGTTCCAAGATCTTCCTAGCGTTCTCTCTTTCCCAATCAATGGCCAATTCTGAAGGTTCGCCTCCATCTATAGAAGTGGGAGATAACAGAAAAGAATCTGCGGTTCTAGTGTATATCTTCTTAGGGATATGATTTTCCTTCATCTCCGATGTCTCTTCAACATAACCGGCGTCCTGCAGTTTCTTAATATGCCGGTAAATAGTGGAATGGTCTTTGTCGAGAGTCTCAGCGATCTGAGTGATAGTCATGTCGTTGATACGTAGAAGAGATAATATATCGCTTCTAGTATCTTCTATGGCTATCTTTACATGATCGGGATCCCGAACGACTTTAACATCACTTTTCATCTTCTACTTAAAGAGAAAAAAGGATTATAAATAAATCTTCTGTCTATTAACCATATTTTAACTGACATGTTCTCATTTCGTTTTTGATATGTTCGATACACATAATAAAGTATAAGTACTTCTGATATTATAGCTAAGTAAAGGT
>JAFDTP010000204.1 GCA_019594195.1 Thermoplasmata archaeon | reverse complement strand
GGACACGCATAAAGCCCAGGAGTACCTTTCGTTCGTACATATTATCGGCTTTCGATATCGGAAACCGATATTAAAATCTTTGGTCAAGGAACCAGAGGTGGAAATACCTGCTAAAAGAGTTCTTTTCCTTCTTTGGTTTACCTCATGGATCTTTTCTAGAAGCTGACGGGATCTATTATATCATAGCTTACGAGATCGCCCTTCAATGCGAAGACTTTTATCACTGAGTTTACCTAAAATAGAAAGTGATAATATGGAAAAAGATAAAGATCAATTAGATCAGATCTCAGGTGAAGTCTTTGAACTAGAAGACCTTATGGATTACCAAGAAGGGGCAGTAGTGAGCAGAACTCTAGTGGATAAAGAGGATGTCACATTGACAGTTTTCGCTTTTGACCATGATCAAACTCTGAGCGAACATACCGCGCCTCACGATGCACTCCTTCAAGTTTTAGATGGAACCGCTAAAATCATCATCGATGGTGAAGACTTTACTCTAGAAGAAGGCGAAACTATAGTTATGCCTGCGGAGATACCTCACGCCGTTGAAGCGGTTAGTAGATTCAAGATGTTCTTGACTATGGTGAAATAGAACTTCATCTTTTTCTTTTCTTTTTCCAGGGGATAAATTTTTATAGGCATTCCATATCGTCTGCTGGTGTAAACATAAGGTTAGATAATATGGAAATGAACTTGGACGGTCATGCACTACCTAGACCTAAGATATTTGAATGGAGTCATGAGCTGAATACAGTACAAAAGCTGGCATTTTCTATTCTATTCGCTGGTTTCATAGGTCTATTAGCTCAAGCACGTTTTTACCTTCCTTTCACACCAGTACCGATAACCGGTCAGACCTTCGGTATATTGCTCGGAGCGGTTTTACTTGGAAAGACATGGGGCGGGATCAGCGCAGGCATGTACGTAGGTGCTGGCGCTGCCGGCGTACCTTGGTTCACTGGATGGGCCGGAGGTCTCGGTCATCTGACTGGAGCCACAGGAGGATATCTTCTCGGTTTTATAGTTGCTTCATTGTTTGTAGGGTATATAGTAGATGAATACAAATTATCAAGAAATTTTACCGGCATGCTGGCGTTACTTTCATTGGCTAATTTTGGGATCATATATGGAACTGGTCTTACACACCTTTACATCTGGACCTCAGCACTCGGTGGTTCTTCTATCGGTTTTATGGAATTATTGATGATAGGCGCGATACCCTTCATCGCGGGAGACCTGGTTAAAATACTAGTCTCAACCAGCGTAGCAAATTGGCTGACACCAAAATTGAACATCGAATAGAGAACAATTAAGAAAAGAAAAAAGTGTTTGTTTGAGTCAGTCTATTTGACAACCCATCCACCGTCGACTATCAGGTTTTCTCCGTTAATGAAATTCGACTCTTCAGAAGCTAGAAATACCGCTGCATAGGCTATATCTTCAGGTTCACCTAAACGCTTGTAAGGCGTATGTTCTTCCATATAAGCACTCATATCAGGATCCTTGAGGAAATCATCAGTCATGTCCGTTCTGATAACACCCGGGGAGATCGCATTGACGTTTATCCCCTCTTTGGCATAATCGACCGCTAATTCTCTCGTCAGATTCGTCATCGCACCTTTTGAGGCACAGTATGCAGGTGCGGAATCATATCCTAGAGTTCCGGCTATAGAGGAGATATTGATTATCTTTCCTTCGATATCGTTCTCTAACATGTGTTGGATCACTTT
>JAFDTP010000191.1 GCA_019594195.1 Thermoplasmata archaeon | reverse complement strand
GGAGATAGGTATGGGTATCGCCGCTCTTTCCCTGATATCGCAGTACACAGGAGCGACCAAAAGCTCCAATAGATAAGGACTTGAGAAGTAGCCTATTAAACCTAAAAGGATCGAGAGTACGATGATTATGAAGTAAAGCTGACCCGCATACTCCGACGCCTTCTTGAATTTTTTCGCTCCTGTGTACTGCGATATCAGGGAAAGAGCGGCGATACCCATACCTATCTCCAACGACATTATAATGAACACGACGGACCATGCTTGGCTTGCCGCAGCCACAGAATAGGTAGCTTCTTCACCAGGTAATCTACCAAGCCATATCGTATCCACCAAGTTGTAAAGAGTTCTGAGAAAGGTCGCGACCATTATAGGCCATCCGAGTTTGAACATCACAGCGATGATATTGCCTTCCAGTATCTCATCTTTGCTGGGGCGGCTCATCTTACTCTTGATTCTGTTGTAAAGGTTCCTAGCTCCTGTATTAGAGTCGTCGGTCATGATATTAGTTTCGTATGAAACAGTTATATATAATAGTTTGGTGAAAAACGAAAATCATCATTGTTAGAAAATAGTTGTAGGTAATTGATAGAAAGGAGTATATACTGGTTAAAGGAATATCCAAAGTTGATGGTGGAAATGAAAAAACCAAGCATAATCGAGAAGGGAAAAATAGAGATCGCTGGTGTTTGTGGAGATGGGAGTGAAACGACCAAATTATGGAAAAAGTTCTGTAAGAGAGGTGCAGAGTTCGGGGTGGAAAATAAGAATTCGGATCACGGATACGAAGTCCGTAGTTACTCTGGTGGGAATTGCAAATGCTTCGTTGGATTTTCTGTATCAGATTTAGAAGGAAATGAAGAATTCGATCGATTGACATTACCCCCTAGTGAATACGCTGTATTCGAAATTCATGTTGCAGAAGGATACGACAGCCAAAACGAAGCCATGGACGAGTGGATCGATAACAATGAACATGGATATGTTCAATCGAAATACGAAGGGAAACCTTTTGTGATAGAATATTACGACGAACGTTACAAAGGAGATGAACCGGGATCCATCGTAGAGATTTGGGTACCTATCGAAAAGAAATGAATAGGCTTGTTTTTAAAATATCAGAAAGGATCGGTATTTGCTGGATTCATGGGATATATCACAGTTTCTTGTTTTTCCAGTGAGGCGTGCTCATCTTCGATCATATCGTAAACCCAAAATCCGTAAACTCTGCTGATAGGTATCGGAGAAAGATAGGTGTAAGTTATCACAATATGTCTCGAATCCCTTTTATCTAAAAAATAGACCGCCATCTCGCCGGGGATCCTCGTGATCTCATCAAAATCCAACTGCTCTTCGATATCTTCTAGATACCAGTCATCCGGATTTTGCCTCATCTCTTCTAGAACCGCATCCGGATCGCGATATGGGCCAATCTGTCTTCTTACTGGATCATAAATTCTAGATTGACCGAGACCACCGAAATACCTCCTCTCGCGGGACATTGTGATATCAGATAGGTTCGAGAATGTAACATTCATGACAGGAAGAAATATAAGCAAAAATACAACGAGAAAAACTTGGAGTTTCTTTATATCTCCCATATGCTTTCTCAACATCGGGAAGGAACGATCTTCTCTCCTCTCTCCAAATTTACTGATGCCCGTTATGAAGTCTTTCTTCCTCCAGATGATCAAGACTGGAACGATCAAGCCAAGAGGGAACAGGACGTAGTAAACGAAGTAAAGTATGTACATCATCATCTCATCTGACATGGTCACACTCGTATGATTTTACAGTGTCAGAACTAAATAAAAGTTTTCATCTGGGGAATCGATGAAGAAAAACAAGAATGCATTATATTCCTAACGAAAATTTTAAACGAAAGCCGTATATTAGGTGGATACATATTCGGAAGCATCTATATCTTTTTCAGTCCTGTGATATT
>JAFDTP010000108.1 GCA_019594195.1 Thermoplasmata archaeon | reverse complement strand
GAATTCGAAGACAAAGTGAACTCAGAGTTGGTTGGTAATCTCGGAAATTTCATCCATAGAGTGCTTTCTTTCACATATTCGAATTTCGAAGAAGTACCTCAAGTGAATAAATTAGAACAAAGGGATGAAGAGCTAATCCAAAAAATCGATGAAAAAGTCGATGATATCGGTAAGAGTATAGAACAAAGAAAATTCAAGGAAGGCCTAAAAATGATATTAGAACTCTCAAGAGAAGGTAATAGATACTTCAATGATAAGGCTCCATGGGAAGACCTTCCAGATAATAAAAAAAGAGTTGCAACCACTCTAAACACTTCTCTTCGTTTGGTAAAAGCCCTTTGCATCACTGCAGCACCTTATCTACCCGAAAGTATGGATACTCTTTGGACATATCTTTATGAAAACGGAAGTGTCCACGAACAAAGCTGGGAAGAGGCTCGGAAACCTCTAGAGGTAGGAACAGAATTGGAGGAACCAGATCCACTCTATGAAACTATAGACATGGAAAACGAAAGGCAAAGTTCTCAATTACTCGATTCATTGAAAAAGTTGGATCTAAGAATAGGAGAAATCAAGAAGGTGAAGGAACATCCAAATGCTGACAAACTATACATCACAAGGGTCGATATCGGAGATGAGGAAAGAACTTTAGTTGCAGGACTCAAACCTTACTATGAAAAAGACGAGATGGAAGGTAAGAAAATAGTCGTCGTTGCTAACCTTGAGTCTGCAAAATTAAGAGGTATCGAATCCGAGGGGATGATGTTGGCAGCTCAGGAAGACGATGTTGTTTCGCTTCTCGAGCCAAAAGGCGAAGTAGGTGAGAACATAAAAGGAACAAAGAAGGACGCGAAGAGCATTTCTTTCGATGATTTTCAGAGATATAAATTTGAGACGGCAGAATGGAAAGACGGGAATATATTATCCACTAAAGAATTGAAACCTATAAAAACGGAAAGATTTGATGGTGTTTCTGTTGTTCTAGTTTCAGATGAAAAAGCGTTATCACTAAAAGACAGTCAAGGTGAGATAGGTCTTGATAAAGAAATATCTGCGGGTTGCGAAATAATGTAAAATTTAAAAAGAAAAAAAGTTTTTCGGTAATCACCAAGGTCTTCTTCTTTTTCTCTTTCTACTTTTGTACCAAAGTAGAACAAAGAAACTAACAGCTATCACTGCTATTATTATTCCCGCATACACCAAGGTACTCGTCTCTTCCTCCACTTTAAATGTTCGGCTTATGATCATTGCTTGTTGATTGAACTCAGTATCCTCGTCTGGTTCATAATCTGCCCATATCTCTAAAGTGTGTTCACCTGGTGATAGTCCTCGCTTGGACCACTGGAACGTTATCCTTCTTTCCTCTCCTGGCTCCATGTCCGTTATTTTCTGGGTCGTTTTGAGTTCCCCATCGATGAATAGACCTACTTTCATCTCTTCGATGTGAGTATTTGTAGGGTTTCTTATGGTAACACTAGTCTTTTCTGGTTCCTCCGTCCTAAATGAAAATTCTCTATCAGAGTAAGATACTTGACCATTTTTTCCGCAGAAAGCGGTAAAAGTGAGTATACCTTCCCCTTCTTCATGTACAGTAACATTCACTTCAAATACATTACTAGTTGAACTTTCTGCTTCAGGAGGATCGATAGTAGCCTGTAAGCTACTCTCTGTTCTTAAAGTCCAATTATCTGCCTCTGATGCTCTGATGATTTCTCCATCGACTCTGAAGGCACCTCTGATCTCTACCACATAAGTTACCGTCTCGTTGTTAAAGAATTCATCCGGACCTTCAATAATCCTAGGCTCTATCCTGTTATCTCTTGTAGCAGCCTCAGCAGGTTGAACTATAGTCGCTAGGAACAACGAAGAGGTGAGAAGTAACACACCAATAAGTATGACAAGAAACCTGTATTCTTTCCTCATCATATCCACCTCTTCTTTCTCAAGATGAACAACGCTGCTATAGCCACCAATATCACTATTCCAGTCCATTGTGCAGTACTTAATTCAAAGGGCTCGTCTTCCAAAACGAATTCCTCGCCCTCGAATTCGATAGTATCTTCATATGCAACAAGTTCTGGAACTGAAGCGCTTATGGTCTTCCTATCTGATTCTGATGGATCTCCTTCTGAGGTAGCTCGCAATTCCAATTCTACATCACGTCTAGGATTAGCTGAAATGGCATTCAATCTAATTTCTATAGTTCCACTATCTTGGGCATCGATCTCTTCAGTTTTTTCCGTTATATTAACTTCCCATCCATAGTCTCGAAGTTGTTCTCTATTAAGGATTTCCATCCGGAACGTATCAGGACCGTTTCCAAGATTCTCAACTTCTACTGAGTAAGTAAGTTGTCCTGGTCTATATCTTCCTTCCCTTGTTTCTTCACCGATCTCAACACCGTAAATTTGTTCGATTTCAAGAGGTATATCTCTTTCCAAAGACTCTTCAGAGTTGACTGAGTCAACTACCAACGTCACGGTCTCTCCTACATTCGCATCCTCAGGAACTGTTATTTCGATTCTGATGGTTTCAGTTTTTCCAGGAGCGATAACTCCTGTTCTCTCAGGATTTACTGAGACGTCCCAATCTGTCTCGGCAAATGATAGCTCGTATTCATCCGGCGTATTACCGGTATTCTTGACCTGAGCAGTGTATTCAATAACATCCCCTTGTTGGGCTGTCTGACTTCTAAGTTCGATTATATCGATATCGTATTCATCCACTTTAGTCAGTTCTATATCTCGCGAAATACTATTTAATATCTCTATTTCCCGAGCAAATCTAAACGTAGTCAAACCATAATCCCTTTCTTCAATAGTTTCACTTTCGATATGGTAAACTCCTTTAGGTAATATTATCTCAAAAGAACCATCTTCTTCTGTGTCAAAGCCCCAAATAGCTTCTTCTTTCCTTATAGATATTTCAGTCTCTACACCTGTTCCCTCTAGTTTTACCTGGCCAGAAAATGTCACACCTTCTTCTAAAGATATGTCCATTGTCTTATCGCCTGCAGGCATCTCGAATGATTCAAAGTGAGAGTAGACTCTGCCACCAGTTGAATATGAGATGTATATTGTATATTGACCATGAACGAGTTCTTCAACTTCATACTCTCCGGCTTCATCCGTCTGAATTTCTTCATCTACACCGCTAATACCCACTTCAATATTGCTTAAAGGCTCTCCGTTCAATGTAACTCTTCCTGTGAGGGTCGAATTCAATATCTCTCTGTCGAGTGTTATCACACCTGGTGTAGGTGGTATTGAGTACTGTTGATCGATATGATATCTCACATCTCTCATCTCACCTTGTATTTCTTCCTGCACTACGTAATCAACTGTAATATCATACTCTCCGCTGGTGATATTCAGATTCAAATTGCCTTCCATGTCTGTTGTGGTCCTTATCACGTATCCAGTCTCTTTATTTCTTAAACTCATAGGTATCTCATGACCTATCGGACCTTCAACTTCCGGATTCATTTCATAGGCCTCTTCAAGAGATATGTCTCTAGTTTCAGGCTCACTAAGATCAACTCTAATCTGTGTAGTCTGCCTCTCGTTTAGATGGACAGCCCTGATAGAATAATTACCGGGTTCTAAGTAAACAAGATAGGACTCATTGGCAAAGATTGTTTTATCTTCTGGTCCTTGGAAATCAATCTCTATGGTTGCTGAGTCATCTTCAATTGTAGATATTTCACCAGACAGTCTAACTTTGTATATCGCTTCAAGGTCTTTCTCTATCTCTTCGTCTCCTGGTTCGATGTTAAGACTATCGGATATCTCGTATTTAGCCTCACCATCCATAACAAGGTGATCGCTAACTATCTCATATTTACCTGGTTGAAGTTCAATACTGTAATCATCTTCATCTACAGTTATCTCATTTGTAACGGCACCGTTTCCTACAGCACGGAATTCAATATCTAATTCTTCATCTAATTCAAAATCTACCTGCCCTTGGACCAAGACATCTTTAGCCTCTAAATAGATGTTTTTTTCGTCTTCTATCTCAGAAGGCATAAAGCTCAAAGATTTTCCATGGTAACCATATTTCTCAACAGTAAATTCTGTTTCTTCATCAGGGAGGAATAACTGATAATTGCCATTAATAGAAGTTCTAGTGGTCAAAGTTTTTCCGCCTACTCTCACGTTTATTGAAACATGTAAGCCCTGATCTAAGGTCTCCCTTTCTTCATCGGTAAACGTTTCTCTGTATACACTACCTCTAACCATATGTGCGAATTCTCCTTCCAAGGTTATTTCCCGATTTCTGCGTAACGTAATGTCATCCCAGAAATACAAGCTCTCTTGTATGGGACCTGGGTCTTCAAAATCAGGTTGTTTCCAACCATAAACTGTGTAACGACCCTCTGGTAGACGGGCTGAAAATCTTCCTTCATCGTTGGCAGTAAGATAAAACTCCCTACCTGAGGTATCTATCATCAAAATCTCTGCTCTGTCAACTGCATCTCCTTCATATTCCACAGTACCACTGATTCTGTGAGATTCAACAAAATCACCTTCTATCTGTGTATGAGAATCAACTAGGATATTGTCTAGATAAGCAGTGACTTCCCCATCTCTCCTATTTACACCGTAGATCTGATAATCACCAAGAGGGACTTTAATACTAAATTCACCGTGTTCATCCGTCTGAATTTCCCGATCATAAAATCTACCAAATCCTGCTGTACGAGCTTCTCCTCTGCTGAAGACACTCAATTTTTGATTAGCCAATCTCTCTCCGTCTCTTCTAACCACTCCTTCGAGTCTGTGAGCTTCAACAACAGTGATAGGTCGTGTGAGATCCCCTCCTGCAGTCATACGTATTTCTTCAGGGCCATACTTCAGAGTATAGTCTTCTTCTTCTATCTCTAGTGTGTAAGAACCAGGAGGTATATTTGAAAACTCATATATTTCAGTCTCTCCGAGAATTACGTCTTTAGTTTCATCATATCCTTCCAAGTTGAGGGTTACGCTTTCTCCTTCAAGCTCCTCTCCCTCAAAATCAATACCACCAGTAACGTTCCCTGTAGATACTGGTATATCCTGACTGGTTTCTTCGCCAGGATTAACTATAACACCGTCAAAAGTCGAACCTCCTTCGATCGAAGAGTTCAATTTATAACTTCCTGGAATCACTTTGTCGGCGTAATAATTACCCTCTTCGATATCAACCGAATAACTGACATCAGATTGTTCATTTTGGATATCGACCCTTCCAGGTTTTTGGACCAAAGTATCGTTTTCTGGATTGAATTCACCGTCTCCGTCT
>JAFDTP010000065.1 GCA_019594195.1 Thermoplasmata archaeon | reverse complement strand
AGAAGATAGAATATCCCGTAGACGTTGAATTCGCATGCGATGGAGAAAAGATATATATCGTGCAGTGCAGGCCCCAGAGTCAGACCTTAGATAGAGAGCGCGTTAAGACTCTTGTATTTTCCAGAAAAAGCAGCACCGAAGTTATCTTCTAACAAGCTGGAAGAACGGACGATTATCGGTTTATCATCTAAATCTCTTAATATCTTCCTAAACCCCTCTATTATCTCCGAGGGGAACATCGCGTTTTTCATTAGTTGTTCTATAAAGGGTTCTTCATGTCTTATCTCATCAGGATCAAGATATTTGACATGGATAAGTTCATCCAGATCGTTATAGTGTATGACATCCATTATCGTATCTGAAGTGATATACCAACTCTTAGGAAAGTCTATATCTTCAGTAAAATCTTCATCAAATTCCTCTTGTATTATCTTATGTGCGAGATAGGCCCCCGACGCTTTACCTCCCAATTTTCCGGCACCTCTAGTGGGACCGACGATCTTATTTATAAGAGGTTCATAATCCTCCACTTCTATGTACTTCTTTGCAACGTTTACAAAATCTAGCCTATCGGTGAAAAACCTCTGTATGAGCTCCGTTCTGATACTCATCTTGTCTTCTTCAGCAAGTGCTTTCTCGGATTCAGGCTTTCTGAAAAATCGGTTAAGTTCTTCCGTGATCTCAACTAGAGGGATCCCTCTCTTCTGCGACGCTAAGAGGAGGGGACGGGCCTTATCTTCTTTCAACCATCTATGAAAAAGCTCGGATATCTCTTCCGGTTCTAGGTCCTCTTTAGCGACTTCGAATACATGTTCTTGTATCCTTTTCAGCGAATCAAGATCCTGTTTGGGGTTCGGCATATTTATACCGCACCAGTTCGGTTCTTCTACATCAGTTTTTTCTACGGAACAAACATCATCTAACAGATCTTTGATCTTTTCATTTTCGTTCATAAAGAGGTGGTAAACCATCTTCCTGGTCATCCGAAGCAGGGTTCTAGGATCCGTCCTCATCAATAGATCGATGATGACTTCCCAATCCTGTCTTTTTTCGGCAGATGTTTCTAGTATCTTCTCTCTTTTCAATAATTCGTCCTCTCGCTTCTCCTGGACGAACCTGCCCAATAGATCCGCTAAAGTATCCATCAAACGCCTTTCCTCTTTTAGAAATGGCCCTTCGTCTCTTTCAGGTCTTTTTTCTTTGTAAGAAACGGCGATACTACCTATTTTTTCACCTTTGATAGTTATATCGCTGGTCTGCATCCAGGACGTCTCTTCAAAGTCTTCGGTCGTGTAGATATCGTCTCCGATCCTAATCTTAGCGGAAGTGATCTCGGGATACTGCCATGACGGAGGGAGAGCCTCAACTATTTTCTGCAGAGCCTCATCCAGTTTGAGAGAATCATCGTTCACGTATTCAGATATTTTATAGAAGCAATTCAGTTCTTTTATCCTTTCCTCAAGTTCATCGCTCTCCTCGATCTCATATGTGAGTGTTTCATCCTCACTTCTATCTTGAACCTCACCCACATCTTCATCGTCCATTATCATCAACCTCTGATAGAGTATATCTTTTAGATATTCTACTCACACCTAATAAACATTGTTTGTCTCAGATCCTTTTTGACCATTTTTAATGATGGCCGATCTTCCCTCCTTCCCATCAACTCTGACTTCTAAAGCCTGTTCCGTTCTAACATGCTTTATATTTTCGCTCTCTTCTTCAATAGTCTGTTCCTCCAACCATTCCCAATCGATCTTTTCCTCGTCGTCGATCACCATGTAACAAGTCTCAGAGGAGATCATATCGTGAAAGAAATGAGAGCCTTGAGAGGGTTCTATAGTTCGACCCTTAGCAGGCAATTCCACTATGACTTTAGCTCCTGCGATCTCGCCCCATTCGACGGGGATGCCCATCCAAGGATCTGTTGTTCCCCAACGTCCAGGTCCGATCAATATATACTCTCTATCTTCTTCCATGAGTTTATCGTTGACCTTCCGCAGTTCCTGTGCCGCCTGCTCACTGTTCTTCATCTCGAAAACTCCTGGCTTTGTATAAACCACATCATTTATTTCCTCGATCATGCTGTGTCCCAATGTTTTATCAGTTCGACAGACCAATTTACTATCATCACATTTTTCTATATCCACTTCGGTGAGTTCATCACCAGAGATCATACTCCTGATCTGCAGAACGACGAGTTCGGATCTCTCCGACTCTTTTTTGTTTAGATCGACCGCAAATTCTATCTCGACGGGGTAGCCAAGAGCTGTTTCAGCTACTTTTAGAAGAAGTTTTATCGCATCAGCTAATGGAATATAATCATAGTTTATTATGGGTGCGAAATCTATCACCCTAGAGCCTTCTCTTCCGGTACCAGGATACAACCTGTCGTCTTTTGGAGAGTAGGTCGACGCGATCTTATCCAAAACCCCATGTTCTTCTGCTGTAGTTATATCTAGCTTGGATAAGGAAGTGTCTTCATCCTTACCGACTACTCTGTAAATAGATTCTAAGTTGAGTGCGTAGAATTCGGTCTGAGAATGCGGTATGAAATCCTTGGGTGTTCCAAACATCGGAGATTTGGGACATTCTGGACAGAAATGATAGGAGGAGCCACCCTCGACTATCTCTTTTCCGAGTCCTAAGGAAAGATAAACGATACCGTCTTCAGGTTTACACCCCTTCGTAGAATAATAATTGTGAGATTTAGCCACTCCAGATATAGTGGGATAATAGTGATTCCCGTGTTTCTTTCCAACGACTTCCTGTATGATGACCGACATCTTTTCATCGGTTATGTTTTTCGGAGTTGTCCTAACATAATCACTAGCTCTTTTGAAAAAAGTGGAGGCGTAAACGTGTTTTATAGCATCACATACCTCTTTGAATCTCAAACTCGTCTCCCAGGACTCATTCGGAAGGAACATCGAAGAATAAACCCCTGCAAAGGGCCGTGTGAGTGAATCCTCAAGAACACCCGACGAACGAACTATAAGAGGATCATCAGTTTTTCTGACAAAGGAGCGTAGGTCTCCTATGATAGTAGCGGGTAAACTTCCAGAGATGAATCTTGATGAGATCCTTTCATCAGATAAGTCGAAAAGTTCCGAAACAGTTATTTCGTTCTCCTCTAAAAATTTTTCAAAAACTGTAGAGGTGAGTACTGTGGTCCTCGGAACCGTGATTTTCAGATCTTTGAAGAGATCTTCAGGAAGATAGTTAGAGAACAATTTTGAGATGAACGCTAAACCTCTAGCTTTTCCTCCAAGTGCACCACCACCTATACGATTTATCTTTCTTTTCAGATCTCCTCTCTCTCTTCTATAATCGGCGACCGCTGATCTGTAAGAAGTATATCTATATTCTTCCATAAGATCTTCAAATCTCTCTCTCAAGGCCGAAAAAGAGAGGTCTTTGTAACTCAACTCTTTGAACTTCTCAGCTAGATCATATTCTGTGAGAGTTTCCAACCAACGTACCAATCTTTCGTCGCTGATAAGTTCTTCAAGTTCCTCATCATCTGAGGCATTTACCGCTTCTTCGAGCTCTTCTATATCGGTCACCTTGACTTCTTCAAATCCATCTCCCACACTAACAGACAACTCGATAGGTGAAAGATGTTTTTCGACGAAACGAGCGATCTTTTGGTGGAGAGCGGGATCTTTTTTATCCACGTGCTCGATGCCTTTATCCACCTCCTCTTCCAGAGAAGAGGATGAAGACTGCAGTAATACCGATAGGTCGGGATGATCCTTCTTCAGATATCTAGCGAAACGTAATCCTGCATTTTCTTCAACACCCTCTTCAGCCTCGAGCCTGTTATCTGTTATAACGCATAATAAATCCTTTTTAGTCCTCTTGTACAACTTACGGCCCTCGCTTACGTCTTTAGCTAATATTATGAAAGGCCTTTTGAGATAACGCTCAATCTTCCTTTCTCTATCCAACTCATCATGCAGTATCTCAAAAAGGTAATCCCATATCTTTTCATATATCTCATTCACATAGGAAGAATAATACTGTTTTGAATCTTCGACTAGGAGTATCGGACGGGCCTTTTCATGAAAATCACCCTTTGAAAAACGCAGTTTATCTTCTATGTACTGTATGATCGATAGGATTATCTTCCCGTCTCCGTTCCAGGTGAATACTTCATCCAACCGGTCGTCATCTTCAGGTAAATTTTGCGACCCGTCATTTCTGATCCAAACCACGGGTGTATCTATCTCTTCGCTTTTTACCGACTTCATGAAATCTTCGAGCCCCGTGTTCATCGGCTCTCCAAATATGATCAACAGATCCGTTTTTCCCTTTTGAACCTTTTCTATGCATTCCTCTTGAGTTTCTACGTGTTTGATGTCTGGGATCTGCCTGATATCTCCATAAGAAAATTTTTCTTTGCAAAGTGTATTCAACCGTCCTTCTTCTTCGATAAGAAAATAATCATAAGAAGTGGAAAATAGGAGGACATCATCTATAAGTGATGCCTCCAGTTCCTCGGAATAGGTTTTATGGGATACTAGGTCAAGAGTTCTACCTGTGACCTCTTCTATAGACTCTTGGATCTTCCGAAGCTTTTGGTCCATGCACTTGGGTTATGGGAATCCTTATATTTATACCCAACCTCTGGCTTCGCAGGCTTCCGCCACTTTCTGAATAGCTATCATATAAGCGGCGTCTCTCATCCTGACGTCCTTCTTCTGGGCGAGATCCCACACCTCGTAGAATGCATCTGTCATGCTGTTATCCAACTTACCAAGGACTTCATCTTTGGGCCAGTAGTAATTTTGGTTGCTCTGAACTTGTTCGAAGTAACTGCATGTGACTCCGCCTGCGTTGGCTAGGAAGTCAGGAACGACGATCATATCTCTATCTTCTAATATATCGTCGGCTTCAGGGGTTATAGGACCGTTGGCTCCGGATATTATTATGTCCACAGCGTCTGGAATATCATGTACGTTGTCTTCAGAGATCGCGTTTTCCAATGCTGCCGGTATCAAAACATCTACTTCGTGTGTCAGCCAATCATCACCAGGTAGTCTTTCATAGCCCTTCTCTTCTGCTTTCTTCTTGTCTATCGAACCGAACTTATCGGTTATTCCTCTGAGTTCTTCGAGGTCTATTCCGCCTTCTTTGTAATAGCTGTAAGCTTTCTCATCTTCTTGATCCCAACACGAGACCGAAACGACGGTTCCGCCGTATTCGATGAAGAGTTCCGCTGCATACTGAGCGACATTTCCGAATCCCTGGATAGACGCAGTCGTCTCCTCAATATCTCTGTCAAGTTCTTTGAGCAGTTCTCTCAAAACATAAATCACACCATAACCGGTGGCTTCGGTCCTTCCTTTTGAACCACCCATATCTTGTGGTTTACCGGTTATAACTCCAGGATATTTACCGCCTTCTATGTTTTCATACTCATCCATCATCCACAGCATGTGTTGAGCACTGGTCATCACATCTGGAGCCGGAACGTCCTGAAGAGGTCCGATGTTCTTGTTTATCTTTTTGATATATTCTCTACAGATCCTTTCCTGTTCTCTATCTGAAAGATCATGCGGATCGCATATTACTCCTCCCTTGCCTCCACCTAACGGGATGTCTGCAACCGCGGTCTTCCAAGTCATCCACATCGCAAGAGCTCTTACAGTGTCAGCTGTTTCTTCCGGATGGAATCTGATACCGCCTTTGCACGGCCCTAACGCATCGTTATGCTGGACTCTGTATGCTTTGAAAACTTCAGTACTGCCATCGTCCATCTTTACGGGCAAATTAAAATGATATTCCCTTATCGGTTCTCTTAAAAGGTCCCTCAATGCCTCATCGAGATCCAATTTATCGGCTATCCTGTCAAACTGCTGTTGGGCCATCTTATACGGATTATATCCTTCATCTGCCATTTTTTCTCACCTTGCGGTATTTTCGGAAAAGAGGGGTACTATAAAAAACCTTTTTACATAATCAACCAAGTTAGTTGTACATATTGGTTTATAAAAGATGAATTTAAGTGACAAAGTGAGATACCATTAAAACTAAAATTTTACAGTTATAGAGAGCATGTGAAATAAAATTATATGTGTGACTCTTAATAATTTCTTTTTAGTTCCCATAGCTTTTTTTCTATAAATCCTAGTGAGACCTTTTGAGGTTCTATAAGATGGATCATCTTCGAAGAAAGTATGGTCTTTGATATCGCCCCGATCTTTTCCGGATATTTTGAATTCAACTTTTCACCCCATTTAAAAAATTCATCTACACTCTCAAAGGCTGAAAAAACTAAAAAATTATATCTTTCAGTACTTGTTTCAACCGCTCTAGGGATGTTATCATCTTTTCTAAGATGCTCTTTGATCTCTTCTATATCCGAAATGGCTTCGATCAAAGTTATTATCAGGTTATAGCCAGGTGGGACGAAAAGATTCGGGAAGAAGCATTTCGGTTTTTCGATTACCTCGTCCCTAAGTAGAGAGTCTATCCTTCTCTTCACCGTTTTCCTGTTAACGCCGATCTCTCTGCCTATGTAAGAATAATTTGTTCTGATACTCTCTCCTTTCATTACTTTTTCCAAGATACGGAACGAATCTTCTTCGATCTTTTTGCCATCGAGCTCGATAAAGCCCTTATCTTCGAACTCATCGACCATCCTGTTTATGAAACACCTTGGTTCATATTTGAATGTCAATCGATTGCTGAAGAATTCGGCATGTGCCGGAGTCCTCTCACCTCTATCAGGGATCTTGTCCTGCTTGACGATCTCTCCTCTCCATGAGTGGTAATCTTCCAAGCCCTTAAAATATTCGATCAAAAAAGTGTTATAAAATCCTTCCATGCAGGAAAACGCCGCGAATATATGTGAATCGTCCTGGTAAAAATTTTTGATCTCTTTTGTACGCGGCATGTCGGCCTTTACCAAAACGAGCAACGGATATTCTTCAAACAGTTGAAGGAACGTATAGAAAGGCGGGTTCAATATCTCGTCCTCGTAAAGGGCTTCCAGCTTCTTTTTTGCTGTGGCCCAGTGGATATCCAATTCCTTGGATAGTTCACTTATATTAACATGCACGCCCTCTCCAGAAAGCAGATATCGGAGCAGGCGCAGATTTAACTCATCTTCGCGATAATTCATGGACGTATATGTTCCTGTTGTACATTTAGTATTTGTTGTTATGAGAAGAGATAAAGATAAAAGAAAGAAAAGGGTTTTTTACATCAATCAACGAGGTAGAACTCGGTCTCGTCCTCCGTCTCGTCGACCAGATATATAGCCTCGTTATGGCTGAGTAACCATATATCCTTTTCTTCTAGGAGACCTGTAGCTTCATCCGTTGAGATATACTGTACCGGTCGAGAGCTATCTCTGGTAAAGGTGGAAAAGTCTCCTCCGGTAGGGATCGCGCCGCCGCCTCCTCCTCCTGGAGGGGAGCTACTATATGGTTCTCTGTATCTGATCGTTAAGTCGTAGGATATGGTCTCCTCCCAGCCGCCGTATTGGTCTAACACTTCCGCCGTTATCTCGATCGTGACCGTCACATCATCGCCGTACTCCATGCCTAGATCGTCTTCCAGATCATACACGTGGGAGATGGAGGTTTCTTTGTCACGCCTGACGGAATAGCCAACACCAATGTTGACGTCCCACTCGTACGGCTCCCAGTTCTCTTTCAACGTTTCCTCTGTTCCATCGTCCCAATTTACACTTAAATCGATTTCAGGAACTTTTGGATAATATGCGAACCCTAAGTAATAACCCCATCCTTGATCGTTCAACAACACCGATATCTCATCGTCCCAGTACAGGCTGCCATCTCTGTTCGTGACACTTACCGAATCTCCGTACGAGTCCTTGTTATCTGATTCTACTTCTTCTATCTCAGCGTTCCTGATCTGGATCTCTACCGAAGTTTCGGGTCCTTCCGTGGTGTCTGCATATTCACTAGGAGTTGAGTCTTCAAACCAGATATCTAGGATGTTTCTAGCCGAAAATTCCAGGGTGAGACTGTCTAGAATCTCATCGTTATCTACATGCATAGTAAAAGCTGCAGCCGCTGAGTAACTACGTTCATTGTCCGGGTCCTCTTCCCCTCCGTAATCTTCGTAATCTAAAGGCCAGGTTTTCTGCTTTTGATCATACGGATATTCAGTAAAATCATTGTCTTCATCTTCTGGATGGGGTTCAATATCAGGCTTAAAATGAGGATTTAAATACTCATCATACGCTTCAAGAGTACCTAAAACAGTCGATACACCGTCAGGGGCTTTAAAATCAAGAACACCCTCTTTTATAGCAGTACCTCCGAATTTCAATGTATCCATAAGCAAATCACGATCCTCTCTATCTTTATTCTCACCAAGTGCCATGTTGTCGCCGCTAACTGTATTACCAAGAGTGTTTAAACCTTCAATTGATGAGGATACATCTCCACCTTCAATATCAGCAATCTCGGCTTGGATAGGAACATGAGTGGTACCAGCATAATCAATTCCCCAATCCACTCCTCCAGGATCAGGGTTACCAGGGGTTGCTGTTTCATTATATTCATATGCTCCCTGAGCTGCCACATAGACCCTAATAATGTTATCCGTTTCAGTACCCGCTACATATTTCACATGTGCTGTAAGCTGGATCTGATTATCATAGTAAAAGTCAGGTCCATACCAACCCTCGGAGTCCCCTAATACATTTCTATCTGCATGTATCTCTGAAGTATAGTTGTAGTAGTAGTTCTCAGTAGAATTTGGTTCCATAAAAAATATGCTTTTGTCGTTGTCGGGTTCAGGCACATCCTGTTCAGCAGATACATTTACAGTTAACACTGAAAAGCCTACTGAGATCAGAACTAGTACTGCAACCCAAGTAATCAATTTCCGCTTCATACTTCATTCCCTCCTTCGATATGCACGTCTATACTGACGGTCACATCTTCAGAAAGACCTCCTACTATGGCTTCCAATTCCAGCGTATGCGGTTCTTCCCAATCCTCTCGACTGATCGTCCATACATAATCTATCTCAGCTGTGAATTCATTCGAATCGACGTCAAAACCATAAGATTCAGGATGCTCTCGTTGCTTAGAATACTCCCAAAGAGTCAAACCGCTTATGTTAGCTGTATTGCCAAGTGAATAAGTATCACCTACTTCCTGAACCACTTGGAACTGAAAATCCTCTATCTCAAGGTCTTCGTCGAATTCTCCTCTTGCCTGGAGATTGAATCTTGTACTTTGTTGTCTCTTAGTACGGCCCACGTATATCGGTTCCACTTCAAATTCCAGGGAACTCTCATTGTTCACATAGGTGGTTGCCATCGACTTGTTCTGTGGATAATTTTCTACTTCGTTTTCAGCTGGTACCTCTTCCTCCGGTATCACTATCTCATCGTATCCTTCATCGACATCTATCTCTAATTGCTCCTCTTCATGCTGCCACCCGGCAACGACCATCGTCACCGCCAGCATCGCTACGATCGGTATCACCATCAGGCGGGTCTTGTTTTTCTCAGAAATCTTCATACTTCATCTCCTCTTGCGTAAATGAGACTCTAGTTGTTGCTGTTACATCTTCTCCTAATCCACGCAAAATCGCTTTGATCTCAAGAGTTATCGGTTCTTCGGCTAAACTGCCTTTGTAAGAATGTTCATTAATTAAACGAACGTTAGAGGAAAAGTTATTATCCTCAACATCGGCTCCGATGAAGCTCTTTTCTTCACCTACACTACCAGGGTTATTTTTTTCGAACCCCCATAAATCTAATCCCTCTGAATCCCAAGAAGCAGTAAGCCAGTCATTATAATTTTCTTCAATAGCTGGACTCTCTATCACTTGCGCCTTTAATATTAGTTCATCTAAACTATATTCGGAAGGAAATTCACCTTTTATTTCCAATTCTATTCCAACCCAATATCCTGATTCCACATCTCCAATCCATTT
>JAFDTP010000102.1 GCA_019594195.1 Thermoplasmata archaeon | reverse complement strand
ATAAGATTCAACGTTAGAAATCAAGGCATCATAGAAGGTTCGAGGAACGTTATGATCAGGATCTTAAGCGAAGAAGGAAACGTTCTGCACACTCACGAGGAAACTGTCACTCTGGGACCGGATCAAACATATCAGGGTGAATTCACCTGGGATGTACCCTCAGATGGAAATTTTGTATTGGAGTTAGACAGCGAGGACTCCTTCTCGTCACTCGATATCAGCGTTTTACAAACTCAAGAGACCGAATTCGAAATACCGACGATCTGGTTATTCTTTTCTTTCGTACCGCTCGTGATCATACTTTTGATAGGCTGGGTACACTGGAAGAAGTCCTGAGATCTCAAACGGAGGTCATCATGAGCTTACCGTGTTTCACGCCTTTGGTACTTTTCAACTTGTCGGCTATCTTCCTTATATCTTGAGGCTTCCCCTTGATCGCCATGGTCTCCATGCAGTTGTGTTTGTCAAGATGTATATGCATGGTTGAAACTATATGGGTGTGATCCTGATGCTGTAGTTCAGTCAGTTTATCGGCTATTCCTTTCCTCTCATGATCGTATATCAAAGTCAGCGAACCGTAGACTTCTTCGTCAGATTCTTTCCATTTTTCTTCCACCAGAAAGCCTCTGATCAGATCTCTTATCGCTTCAGACCTGTTGGTGTACATCTTCTCCTCTATCTTTCGATCGAACTTCTCCATCAGATCAGACGGGACCGAGACTCCGAATCTAGTTGTGTCACCCATATTATCTTCAATATACATAAAGTGTTATAGTTAATAAATTTCATGTTAAGCCTACCGCCTCATAATACTAGTAACAAATAACTATGTTAATCGTGTTACTAATTTAGAAAAAGTATTAATAATCCTATTTGGATGACGCTACAGATATCATGGCAAATCCACCCCGTGATGAGATATGGAGCTCGATAGAAGATGGAGATCTTCACTCTCTTCTAGATAAGGCGGCAGGATTACATGGTCATCACTGTCCAGGACTCGCGTTAGGAGTGAAAGCTTCCTACACCGCTCTTCAAAAGTTGGATGTGAAACCTGAAGGTATGGAGGAGATCCTGGCTATCGTCGAGACCAACAACTGTTCTACCGACGGGGTTCAATACATGACGGGATGCACCTTCGGCAACAATTCGTTGATATTCAGAGACTTAGGAAAGACAGCAGTGAGTTTGATCGAACGAGACGGGAAAGGCATACGGATTGTTACGAGACAAGATGCGGGAGAGCATTGGAAAAACGAGTTTCAAGAATATCAAAAACTCTTCGAAAAAGTCGTGAGTAAAAGAGATGCCACTGAAGAGGAGAAGGAAAGGTTCTCGGAATCGGGTAAAAAAGTTTCACACTATATCATGGAGATAGAAAGCGAGGAACTCTTCAAGATAGAAGAGACTAGTTTTGATCTTCCGGATCATGCTCCTATACACGAGAGCTTGACCTGCGAAGACTGCGGAGAAAGTGTGATGAGCACTAGAACTGTAGAACGAGAAAGAGAAATACTGTGCCTCGAGTGTTCAGGCTCTGATTTCTTTGAACTTACCGGTTTCGGCATACACAAAAAAGGGGAAGAACATGAAAGGTAAGACTGCCATCCTGACCATCGGATTGATACTGTCCTCGATCTTCAGTGTGGGATGCGTGGATCAAGAACTAGATACAGAGACCTTCACTGTTACCGACATGGCAGGTAGAGAGGTCGAGATACCAAAAGAGGTTGAGGATATCGTAGGTGTGGGATCCGGTTGCGTGAGGCTTCTCGCGTATATGGATGCTGTCGATCATGTGGTGGGTGTGGAGGAATATGAAAAAGGAGATCAGATGGGAAGACCCTACGCTCTCGCTCACCCCGAATTATCGGAGCTGTCCTCCATAGGACCTATCCACGGAGGTGACATGGAACTCATCTCGGCCCAAGAACCGGATGTGATATTCCGGGCGTCTACTGCTGAAGAAGCTGACAGGTACCAGGAACGAACGGGTATACCGACCGTAGATCTGAGTGTCGGTGATCTGGGAGAGGATATACAAGAGTTCTATAGAAGCTTAGAGTTGATAGGTGAGGTATTGGATAAAGAGGAAAGAGCCGACGAGATAATAGATTTTATAGATACGACTATTGAAGACCTTCAAAGTAGAACGAAAGATATCCCTTCAGAAGAGAAGCCCGATGTTTATGTCGGAGGGGTCTTACATAGGGGAACCCATGATCTGAGAAGTACGTACGGCGATTACGCACCATTCGAATTTGCAGGCGCTAAAAATGTCGCTGAAGGATTGGGCACAGATCATGCGATGGTGGACGAAGAGATGATATTGGAATGGGATCCAGATATCGTCTTTGTGGATATGGGCAGTTACACGAGAGATATGATAGACCTAGACGATCAAAATTATCAAGAGATAAATGCGTTCGAAGAAGGAAACCTATACGGTGTCCTTCCTTACAACTGGCATCATATAAATTATGGAACGGTACTGGCCAATTCTTTTTACGTCGGATCAGTCCTTTATCCCGAAGAATTCGATGATATAGAGGCTGGGGAAAAAGCAGATGAGATATACGAGTTCCTGGTAGGTGAGCCGGTTTACGAGGATATGGAAAATGATCTGGGGGGATTCACTCATCTAAAAACTTCGTATTGAGCATGGAGATGAAACTAAATGGAAACGGAACTGTTAGAGAAATATAAGGGATATTCCCAAAAGAAAATCGCCTTCTTTTTGTTATCTCTGATCCTACTCGTCTCTTTGGCTCTCTTCTCACTCACCCTTGGCCCCGCAGATGTATCTATCTCTGAAGCTGTATCGACCCTTATAGGAACGAATACTAGTAGTACATCGAACAGGATCGTATGGAACATGCGAGTCCCAAGAGTTCTTGCCGCTGTCGCGGCTGGAGCTGGATTGGCTGTTGTAGGTGCGGCGATGCAGACGATATTGAGAAATCCATTGGGATCACCTTTTACATTGGGGATCTCGAATGCAGCGGCCTTCGGTGCCGCATTCGCCGTTATCGTTTTAGGTGCAGGCACGACTCAAAGCGCAGCAGCCGATGCGGTCATATTTAACGATCCTTATATCATCACGATCTCAGCATTCGTATGTGCTCTCACAGCGACTTTGGTGATACTTTTACTGGTAAAATATAAAAATGCATCTCCAGCCACCATGATACTTACCGGGGTAGCTCTAGGGTCCTTGTTCTCCGCTGGTTACACAGCTATGCAGTACTTTGCAGATGATGTCCAACTAGCTTCGATAGTTTTCTGGACTTTTGGAGACGTGGCTAGAGCCAACTGGACAGAACTGGCTTTGATGCTGATCACTATCGTACCGGCAACGATCTACTTTCTCTGGAAAAGTTGGGATTACGAGGTCCTTGATTCAGGGGACGAGGCAGCTAAAAGTTTAGGAGTCGATGTAGAAAAACTGAGACTTCACGGGATGCTGATCTCTTGTTTTGTGACGGCTCTTATAATCTCTTTTGTGGGAGTTATAGGATTTATCGGTCTGGTCGTACCACATATCATAAGGAAATTTATAGGTGGAAATGAAAGATACCTGATACCTTCTTCCTGTGTGGTCGGCGGTTTATTGTTATTGGCTTCGGATACAGTTGCAAGAACGATTATTTCTCCGATAGTACTTCCAGTCGGTATAGTAACGTCATTTTTGGGCGCGCCTCTGTTCATATATTTGGTTATAAAAGGGAGGGAATACTGGTGAGATTGGAGATCAACGGACTTCAATTCTCCTATAACAGCACTCCAGTTTTAAAGGATGTAGATCTCAGGTTGAAAAAAGGCGATATGCTCACAATCATCGGTCCCAATGCCTCAGGGAAGACAACACTGCTGAAGTGCATAAATAATATACTAAAACCACAAAAGGGCACCATACTGATCGATGATAAGTCCTTGAATGAAATGAGTATGACCGAGATAGCGAGAGAGATAGGGCACGTTCCTCAGGCAGGATCTAAAAGTTTCCCGACTACAGTTTTTGATACGGTTCTTACTGGAAGAAAATCGCACGGAGGTTGGAAACCCAGTGATAGGGACCTAAAGATGGTTTCCAACACGATAAGCAGGTTAAACCTAGAACACATAGCTATGAAAAATATAGGTGAGATCAGCGGCGGTCAAAAACAGAAAGTTCTGATAGCTAGAGCTCTCGCACAAAATCCTGATATATTGCTCTTAGACGAGCCTACCAACAGTCTCGACCTCAAGCACCAATTAGAAGTCCTAGATGTCGTAGATCAACAAACCGAGAACGATATCTCAGTAGTGATGACGATGCATGATCTAAATCTTGCAGCGAGATACAGCAGCAAGATACTGATGTTGAAGCAGGGTAGAATATTTGCCGCTGGCGGTGTAGATGTGCTAAACCCAAAAAATATAGGATCTGTTTTCGGAGTCAAGGTCGATATCGTTGACAGGTCAGATGGCTTGATGATCATGCCGGAAGAACCTATCGAGAGTTGAATAGGGAGAAAGATGAAATAGATAACTATATTTTCAATCAAAGAATGCACCTATATTGTAAAGATACACAAAATTTGTGATAACAAAAGTAAAAAATAGGATAAATACGATCCTATCCCACCTGATTGAAAAGACTTTTCAGAAACTGATAACCTTGGGGATAACCATGAGAAGAAGAAATTTAGAAATCAGATGCAGCGAATGTGGTAAGCTTATCTTCAACTATGTCAAATATGGAGACGGGAACCTGGTCAAGTGCCACAAAGATAGGATCTTGGAGGATCACAGTGAAAAAGATGGTAGGAAAGTAAAGTGCAGATGCGGTAATGTTATAGGTAAAGATAGATCCCATATGATAAAGATGAAAGGACACGCTGTAGACCTAGACTGAAAAATCATTCAAGTTGAGAACTGAAGGGTGACTTTTCAAATATCTACATAAATTTGTTTTTACTCATATCTAAAAAAGGAGACGGGGCCGGCAACGAGAAGAGGATATTGTTTTAGAAAAACACCTCGATAAAGAGACCAGTATCGGTTCGCAGAACTTCCAGGAGAACAGAAAGTAGAAGTCACGATGAATACACAGAGTAAGATGAAATAGAAGACCTGAAAGCTTATCTCTCCACTTTGCTCTTGATATCAACTTTTGACTGTCATCGCTGAAGACTACTTAACGAGAACGAACCATGCACGTTCGGTCTCTTCGTCGATTTCTTTTTTCTCGCTGATATCCTTCCAAGAAGCCGATTCTTCGAAACCGACTTCATCGAAGATATCTTTCAGCTCTTCAAAACTGTAGGCGCGCTCTCTATGGACTTCTTCTATCTTTCTCCATGAGCTGTCTTCACGCAGGAAAGAGGTGAGTTTCAAACTCGTGACTCTTTCCTCCTCATCGTATTTCTGTTCGATCATGTCGAACCTTTTCGAAGAATCCTCTTTCACCATGGTCTGTTCGTTCCATACTTCTTCCATAACGTGAACTGTGTTCACGTCGAAGACGAAAATACCGCCTTCACGGAGAGCAGAATGGACTCCTTCGAATACCTGCTTCAGTTCTTCCT
>JAFDTP010000071.1 GCA_019594195.1 Thermoplasmata archaeon | reverse complement strand
TATACAGCCTTCCCTCTTTTGTCAACTTCTTCACTCTCGTTCAGAAAGTTGAAAATGCGAGGGAAGGGATTCGAACCCTCGGACCCCTACGGGACAGCGCCCTCAACGCTGCGCCGTTGGCCTAGCTTGGCTACCCTCGCATTATGAGCGTTAGCGAGTAATCGAGGAGTGATGAGGAATATTCTATTCCTCGACCACCTTTGCATATGTGAAAATAATTTTCATATAGATCAAATATATTATTTAAAATCCATCAATGGATTTTTCACCGATCCACTAGATTTCTTCTATAAGGTCGACCATCGCTGTGAATTTTTCATCTAGGACTTCCAGTGCTTTTTTCAAAGTCTGCTCTGTATCTAATGAACCATCGGTTTCGTATGTAAGGATGAACTTATCATCGCGGCCTTCAACGCTGATCGCATCTCTACCACAAGCTTCTTCACATGCAGAGCACAACTTACATTTTTCTAGGTCCGTTACTTTCAATCTTCCGTCTTCTACTTCTAGTATGTCTACAGGGCAGACTTCGACACATTCTTCACATTCTTCACATGAATCGGGATCGATATCGATTTCAGGATAATATTTGTATGCGACACCACTTGTAGGTTGCCATTTTGCATGATCTTTAGCGGTTCCTAGCTCGGCGGTTGCATACATCAGAAGAGCCTGCTCTTCGTTGAGTTTTACTATAGGTATCAAATCGTCAACTGGCCGCAATTCGTTTTCTCCGACAGGTATGAGATCACCAGAATATACTGTGCAGGGTCCTTTTTTGTTTAGACTGTAGATGACCGTGCAGTTGGGACAACCTTCACCTCCGCATTCTTGGCATTCATCCCTATAGTTGAAAAGTTCTAGATCGGTTGGTATAGGTAACATCCCTAATCTATGAGCGATGATCTCGTCGAAGAGTGGAGCTGCACTCTCGTATTCTTTTTCATCTTCATCACCACCTATCGTCCCTAGATGGAACTCAACGTCTTCTATAGCCAATTTTGGTATATCAGCTACCAAAACTCTTCTAAGTGCATTTGCCATAGGTGGATTTGTATCTGAAAGCAACAGTTCTGCTTTTCTTTCTTCCATTTTTCTAGCTTCTATTTCCATCTTTTACCCTTTTAATCTCTAAACCCGTCTTCCCCTTCTTCCACCTTTAGCCTTTGTGGAATCGTGGGGTATCGGCGTAACGTCTTCTATCGTACCTATCTTCATACCCGATCTGGCAAAAGCTCTGATAGCAGCCTGAGAACCGGGTCCAGGAGATCTAGATTTACTTCCACCAGGAGCTCTTATCTTGACGTGTAATTTTGTTACTCCTTTGTCTCTCGCTTCCTTAACGGCTTCTTCGGCTGCTTCCATCGCAGCATAAGGCGAAGATTGATCTTTATCCTGTCGAACAACCATTCCACCCGAATATTTGGCTAAGGTTTCGGCACCGGTGATATCAGTTATCGTTATTATCACATTGTTGTAAGAAGCGTATACGTGAGCTATTCCCCATTTACCCATACTTATCATCTCCTATTATAATCTCCTTGATCTTGATCGTTCTTGATCATCTTAGGAATCCTAGTAGGTGTAACTTCATCTTCGGGACGTTCAGGATGAAGCTCGTCAGAAAGTGGTGAATTTGAATAATAACTTATCGTTGTTTCTTCTTGCTCATTAACGATATAGCTTGGAACGGTCACTCTCCTTCCTTTCACAGATATGTGTCCATGTATTATGAATTGCCTAGCCTGTCTTGGAGAATGGGCTAATCCTTTGTGATATACCAACGTTTGTAATCTCCTGTTCAAAATATTTTCGACATTGAGGTTCAACACGTCGTTGAGAGTGTGATCCTGTCCTTTTAGATAGCCTTTATGTTTCAGTTTTTCCAAAAGATCATCCATCTCTTCTCTAGCCTGTTTTTCCCCGTATCTGAGCCTTGCCTGAAGATTTCTTGCTTGAGCTCTTATGTTCTTCAAGATAGATCTAGCTTTCCAGAATTCCTTCTTATTTTTGAGAGCGTAATGTCTGATATAGTCGTTTTCTTCTTTTATACGTTCTTATTGACAAGGATTTGATGGTTTTTAGAATTTTTTTCTACTTAATTTTTGATATCCCATGTTTCTATACCTCCTGTTTATTATTCTTCAGCTTCTCCACTGGCTTGAGCTCTAGCGACTTTCTTTTCGACTCCGAGCTCCATACCTGTTCTTCCGTTTGACTTTGTTCTTTGCCCTCTGACTTTTTGGCCACGTTCGTGCCTAATACCTTTGTATGAACTTATCTTCTGCATCCTATTGATATCTTCTCTATGGACTGTATCTAATTCATTCTTGAGAACATGATCGTCGTCACCAGTTATCGGATCTCTTTCTCGGTTAACCGCCCATGATGGGGCTCTGTCGGTGAAATTGACTAGAGATTTTTTAACTTTATCTATATCTTCGTCTTCTAAGTATCCTATTTTGGCATTTGGGTCTACATCGGTCTTTTTGATCACCATCTCAGCGACCCTAGTACCGACTCCTTTGATGTCATTCAGTGCATAGACTACAGGCTTATCTCCGTCCAGGTCAGTGTTCATCAACCGGACAATGTATCGGAAATCATCATCTTTTTGATCTTCTTCTTCCTCAGGCAAAGTGTTTCCTCCATATGAATGTTGCTAAAGTGAGTTTTTATATCGCGGTTTGGCTTAAGAATCCAAGTAGTATAAAAGGGTTGTGCTTTGCGATACCATGATATGTTACAAACCCTTGAAATACTTACCTACAACGTACATCTCAGAACTAGACTCTCTTGAAGCTTTTGGTGAATGACCGTAAACCGACCCGAAGACATTCTTCATTTCTTCCATGTAATCCTCGAAATCTTCTCCTTGAAAAACTTTGACCACTAGTTTACCACCTTTTTCCATATTTGCTTTACAGAAATTTAGCGCATGTTTGGCCAGATATACGGACCTAGCATGATCCATCGAGTAGTTTCCCGTTAACTCAGGAGACATGTCGGATATGACTACGTTGACATCACCAGCTATTATAGAGATCTTTCTAAGAAAACTTTCGTCAGTGACGTCCCCTTGATGGAAAGATACTCCGTCGATCTCTCTCATCCTCCTTTTGTCCACAGCTAGAACGTTACCTTCCCCAACTCTTTCAACTGCATATTCACTCCAACTCCCGGGAGCGGCTCCAAGATCGACTACTACATCCCCCTCTCTAAAGATATCGAACTTTTCATCTATCTGTTTGAGTTTATAGATTGCTCTAGATCGATATCCTTCTTCCTTGGCTTTGTGATAATAACCGTCCTTCCTTTTGTACGTCATGGTATTGTTTGAAACAGATTAAGTCAGGGATGTACTTAACTTTTCTGAATAGATCGATCGAAAATAAGTTTCTATCAACAGAAATTTTTTATCATAAGATATAACTAATACATAATATGTCTGCTCAGGACGCTTTCGATAGAGTGACTGAGGTGATCGAAAAGATCCGAGAACCCGGCGAGAAGCCTGAGGACGACCTTTATTCGATGGACAAATTCGTTTGCGATCTTTGCCAGGGTGTAAGAGAAAGAGAAGGGATCACCCAATGTGGGTTCTGTGGAAGATGGGTTTGCAAAGGAGATAACTCCTGTTGGGATGAAGACCTCAGATGCTGTGAGAGCTGCAGCGGCCTTATAATCCTAGCTAAAAAAGGAGACCTTGAAGTAGATATTGAGGAAGATGAATTGGACGAAGAAGAGGTGAATGAAGATGAGTGAAGTAGAAAAAACGATGGATGAGTTAGAGTGGAAGAAACGTTTGGAAAGGATAAGAGTCTACGAGGAACCCGAAAAGCAATGTAATCACACTTCGAACATTTTAGTGGCATTTCTTATCGGGTTTCTTTTCGGTTTGATTCTAGCAGGTATACTGATCCCGAATATAACTGGGATTATCTGAGGTGAATAAAGATGAAAATACTGCTGATCCATTCAGATTATCTTAGATATGAAGTTAAGAAGAAAACTCCCGTTGCTGAAGAGATCGAAGAGGAGATGAAGAAAGGTGGTATGGAAGAGTGTCTTTCAATATTCACCGCCGTAGAGGAAAAAGACCAAGGCAATATTGAAGAGATCATAGCTAAAGGAGTTGAAGAAATAAAAAGCACTGCAGAAGAATTGGATATCGATAAGATCATGATCTATCCTTATGCCCATCTCAGTTCTGATCTATCGGATCCAGACACTGCGGTAGAAGTCCTAAAAGGACTTGAGGATAAGTTGTCTGATGATTATAAAGTTCATCGATCCCCCTTCGGATGGTACAAAGCTTTTGAGTTGAGCTGTAAGGGCCATCCGCTCTCCGAACTCTCGAAAGAGATCGTAGTGGAAGAAGAGGAGGAGGAGATAGTCTCTAAAGCACTAGAGGCAGAAGAAGAAGTACAATCCACCTGGAAGATAATGGAACTCGATGGCACTCTTCACGAATTGGAGATCGAAGGTAAAGAAGTTAAAGGCTACGATTTTGAAGGACAAAAGGAACTGGAAGATTTTGTTCGATACGAAGCTGGTGAAAAGGAAAAAAGAGGAGCTGAAACCTCTCATATCGATCTGATGCGGAAACACGAACTAGTGGATTATGAAGAAGGTTCGGACCCAGGAAATCTAAGGTACTATCCCAAGGGCAGGATGATGAAAGGTCTGCTCGAGGATTACGTGAGCGATAGGACCAGGGAATATGGGGCTATGGAGATCGAATCTCCGATTATGTACGATGTTAACTATCCTGCTTTGAAAGAGCATCTCGATCGTTTTCCTGCCAGACAATACAGGATGGAAACACCCGATACTGAAGTGTTTTTAAGATATGCTGCTTGTTTTGGTCAATTCTTGATGGCAGGTGATATGACACTGTCTTACAGAAACATGCCCGCCAGGCTTTATGAACTCACAAGATATTCTTTCAGGGTAGAACAGAGAGGAGAACTGACCGGTTTGAGGAGATTGAGAGCGTTCACGATGCCGGACTGTCATGCTATGTGTAAAGATCTAGATCAGGCAAAAGAAGAGATGATGACCAGGATGGATCTGGCCATCTCTGTGGTCAATGGGATCGGTATCGATGTACCAGAAGACTTGGAACTCGTTGTTAGAGCAACTGAAGAATTTTATGAAGATAACAAAGAATTGGTCAAGAAACTTGTGGAAAATTACGGCAAACCTGCTTTGATAGAGTTGTGGGACGAGCAGCACTCCTATTTTGCTTTGAAATATGAGTTCAATTTCATCGATCCATTGGGCAGGGCCTCAGCACTTGTTACAGATCAGGTGGACGTAGAACAGGGAGAACGTTATGATATAAAATATGTTGATGAAGATGGTGAAGAGAAACATCCGTATATGCTCCATCTCTCTCCCAGCGGAGCTATAGAGAGAGTGATGTTCACCCTTTTAGAACAGGCAGCTATGGCGGAAGAACGGGGCGAAAAACCCTGTTTCCCATACTGGTTATCTCCGACGCAAGTCCGGTTAGTACCTATATCCGATGATCAGCTGGAATACGTGAAAGAACTTGAGAAAGATATAGATAACGCTAGGGTTGACATAGACGATACTGATAGAACTGTTGGAAAGAAGATCAGGGCAGCCGAGAAGGAATGGATACCTTATGTAGTAGTTGTAGGTTCGGACGAAGTAGAAAGCGGAAAGCTATCGGTAAGGATAAGAGGGGAAGAAGAACAAGCGAGCATGACCTTAGAAGAACTACGGTCGGAGTTGGAGGCTAAACAGGGCGGTATGACATTTAGAGACTTGCCTCTTCCCAAGATGCTCAGCGATCGGCCTATATTTATAGGCTGATTTTATATTTTTATTTTTTCTAATCTTTCGAAAAAGTCCAAAAAAAATAAATACTCAGATATGAGTTTTATATCCCGAGGGTCTAAATGGGCGATCTTATCTTCGGGGACTCTGACGATAGTCAGCCTGATAAAGAGAAAATCTTAAAGCAGAAGTTAAGAAATCTGAAGGATGAATTGAAGATGACTGAAGGGAAAAATGGAAGGATGAGTGAAGAAAAGAAGAAAGCGGTGGAAAACAAGAAAAAGAAGATCAAAAAGTTAGAGACCGCACTTAAAAAAGAAAAAAAACGATCTGATGAGCCTGGTGAGAAAAAAGATCTTCTTGAAGAGATACAGGATCTGAGAGAGGATAAAAAGCGCCTAAAAGAGATAAATGAAAGATTGAAAAAAAGAAAAAAGCAACTTCAAAAAAAGATGAAAAAGTTAAAGGATGCAAATAAAAAACTGCTCGAAGAAGTAGAAAAGAAAGGTCAAAATTTTAGAGATGAAGGGATAACACTTCCACCAAATTCAAAGATCAAAGGAGATATAAAATCTGAAAAGAAAATAAATGTTGATGAACAGGCGATAATAGACGGCTCATTAGAGTCTGATGATGATATAATCATCGCTCATGGAAATAAGATAAAAGGAAATGTTATATCAAATGGAGGAGCGATTAAGATCGCAAATTCATCTGAAGTCGAAGGTGTTGTTGAAGGTGATAGTGTCCACTTAGCTGAAGGTGTAAAAGCGGGCCCTATCATAGCACATGATGATCTAATTATCGATGAAAACTGTCAACTCTCAGACATATATTCTACTTGCGATATTAAGATCGGAGAAAATGTTGATATCTCTGGAGATGTGAAGTATTCTGCTCAGGCAGAGGCTGAATTAGCTAATGATATATCAGTAAGCGGAACCATTCAAGAGAGATCAGTGGAATTAATAGAAGAGGAAATGGAAAAAGTATCTTTGGAAACCGCCCCTTTATTCCCGATCTACCTGCATGATAGCGATATAAAAGCAGAGAAGGACGAGGATGGAAGATCTATATCTTTGGATTCTATGACTGATGAAAAGGAAACAGCTACTGAAAGTATCGAGATGGTGAGGAAACTCTTAAGGACCGCTAGAGGCAGCGATATCGACATATCTGAAGAAAAGAAAATAGTGAGGGAAGGTGTTTCTTTTTATAAAGAATCAGATTTTGCAGAAGCTAAAAAGAAGTTTGATAGATCCAAAGAACTTTTGGAAGAAAAACTAGATGCGATTTCGGAAGAACAGAAAGGCCAAAAAGAAAGTTCGAGAGATGAGTCTGAAACCAAGAAACAAGAAGATGACGATAATAAAACAACAAAGACAGATGCTGAGATGCATTCCGATCCAAAAGAAACTGATATCAACAAGGACGAAGCAATAGAGTCTCTTTCCCAGATAAAAGGGGTGGGTAGCTCAACCGCTGAAAAATTGTATGAAGGCGGATTCAAAACTAAAGAGGAATTGGACAAAGCATCTAAGGATGAATTATCGGAAATAAAAGGTATCGGTAGAAAACGTGCGGAGAAGATAATAGAAAACATTTAATAAACTATAAATGAATTAAATAGTTTTTTAGTACTATAACTACCAAGATATTATATAGTAAAATCTAATTATCCTATTTTGATTTGAGGTTGGGAAAAATGAGCGAGATAGATAAGATTTTAGAGGCGATGGAAGAGCTTGGCGTACCGTCAGAAGATCCTAAAGATTTGCCCAAATCCGATAAAAAATTCCCTGATGGGGCCAACTATCGGATGGAAATTTCGGGAGTCGAAAGACCTTCAACTCTCAGGGCATTGATCGAAGAAAGAGAAAAAAGAGATATACCCATCCATAGGCTGATAAGCACAGTTATGGGAGCCACTTATTTAACAGACGATGAATTAGAAGAATTTGCACAGCTAGCATACGACAATGATATGGAAGTCATAATGACTCCCGGTCCGAGGTCAGGATGGAACACAGGTAGACAGATAGCCACTCCTGAAGGTGCATTATCTGGGTTGAGAGTCAGAGGTTCTGACAATCTTGTTAGGGCTTTCAAGGATATAAAGAGATGCATCGATTTTGGATTTAGAGGATTCCTAGTCACGGATGAAGGTATGCTTTGGTTAGCGAACGAACTAAAAAAAGAGGGTTTGATCCCTGAAGATATAACTTTTAAAGTATCTATCTACGCTGGACATGCCAATGCAGCTGGAGGAAAGCTATTAGAAGATCTTGGAGCTGGAACATTTAATCCATTGGGGGACATATCTATCCCGATGTTCGCCTCGATAAGAAAAGCTATAGACATACCTATAGATATCCATATAGAGCTAGCTGAGTCGATGGGTGGTTTCAACCGATTTTATGAAGGACCAGAGATGGCAAGGGTTGCTTCACCCTGTTACTTCAAGATAGAGCCCGGTGAAGGATTGGCGGCAACTGGTGGTATGTACAAGCCCTGGACAGATCCAGAGTTCCACCAATTCTTGGCAAAAGAAAAGGTAAAGCACGCTGAGATAATACACGATATAATCCAAGATGAATATCCGGAGCTAAAACTTT
>JAFDTP010000056.1 GCA_019594195.1 Thermoplasmata archaeon | reverse complement strand
GTTGTGGCTGTAGGAGTGTTATAAACAGCTATGCCTTTATCTTTCGCATATTCTAAGTCGATGTTATCTAATCCTATGCCCGGTCTACCTATGACTTTCAAGTTCTCAGCGGCATCTATGGTTGGCTCTCTGACCTTTGTCGAACTTCTAACGACCATCGCATGATAAGGAGGGACTTTTTCCGTCAATTCTTCTTTTGACATACCGAATTCCTGGTCCACCTCGAAACCGGCGTCTTCCAACATATCCACAGCTTCATCCGCTACAGGATTACATATCAATACTTTCTTTGCCATGTTTATCACAGCCCTGCAACGTCCTCGATAGCGTCGGTCAATTCTTTTATGTCCTCAACAGTATGTTCTCCCATGTGTCCTATTCTGAATGTCTTCTCTTTAAGCTTTGATCCATAGCCGTTAGCGAATGCAAGATCGTATTTCTCGTTTACTTCTTGTATGGTTTCCGCCACATCTATACCTTGGGTGTTCTCTACTGTGCTGACTGTCTGAGACATATATCCTTCTTCTGGGAACATGTCGAAATGTTCATAGGCCCAATCTCTTGTGTACTCAGCCATCTCCTTATGGCGTTTGTCTCTTTCTTGATGACTTTCTTCCAGCATCCTCTTCATCTGTTTTCTGTAAGCGAGCATCAATGAGATCGCAGGTGTAGAGTGGGTCTGTCCCTTCCTCTTGTAGTAATCTATGCTTCTTTGGAATCCTCCGTACCAAGAACAGGAATCTTTTTCTTTTTCGTATTGATAGGCCTCATCATCCACTACGCAGACCGCAAGACCTGGAGGCATAGCGAAGGCTTTCTGAACTGAAGTATATATCGCATCTATGTTAGCTCCATCTATGTCTATGTAGTCTCCGCCCAAAGCTGAGATGGCATCTACTATGAAGAATGTGTCAGGATAATCTTCCAAAACTTCTCCGATCTTTTCCAGCGGATTCCTCACCCCTGTAGAGGTCTCGTTCATCACACAGGTGAATGCATCATAGTCGTCTTTTTCCAGAGCTTCTCTTACATCCTCTGGTTTTACCGCTTTCCCCCAATCATATTCTAATCTATCTACGTCTTTTCCGAGTCTTTCCGCAACGTTGGCCTGCCTTTCACTGAAGCTTCCACATGTGGAACACAGAACCTTATCATCTACCAGATTCTGTATGGTACTTTCCATGTACTGGGTACCGGATGCTGTGAGTATTATCACGTGTTTGTCCGTATCCAGAAACTCTTTAGTATCTTCGACTATCGTAGTATAGAGATCAGTCATCTTTTCCATCCGATGGCCGAACATCGGTTCATTCATCGCCTCGATCACTTCATCTTTTACTTCCGTCGGGCCCGGAATATATAATTTTTTATGGTTCAATTACACCACCTGGTTTCCCATAATACTATCTGTATATAATGATTATGATGATAGCCGAGGCTTTTTGCCTTTTTGGTAAATATCGATGATAAAATGACCCATGTTCTCCAATATATTTTTATAGGGTTTAGTACTCATTTTAAACCGGTGGCTAAAAATTAGTGAGATCTCCAAGACAATATCAGATACGGCTTATCAGGCATATGAAAAAAAATTGTTGAAGGAGATCAAGAAGAGAGATGACATCCCTTACCATGTAGCGGTGATAATGGACGGGAATAGGAGATTCGCCAAAGAGCTGGGTCTTCAAGAGAAATCTGGTCACGAAAAAGGACGTGAGAAACTTGAAGAGATGCTTGATTGGTGTACTGATCTCGATATAAAGATATTGACTGTTTACGCTTTTTCTACTGAAAATTTTAAGCGAGATACAGATGAAGTCCAAAAGCTGATGGACCTATTCAAAAAAAATTTTAGGAAGGCAGCAGAGGACGAAAGGGTCCATGAGCATGGCATCAAAATAAAAGCCATCGGTAATATAGAGAAACTCCCTAATGATGTGAAAGAGGCGATAAGGTACGCAGAGGACAAGACAAAGGGATATGACAACTACTTCTTCAATATCGCCGTGGGTTATGGCGGGCGAGAAGAGATAATCCACGGCATACAACAGATCGCTGCAGATGTGAAAGATGGGAGGTTAGATGTAGACCAGATCAACGAACAAGTCTTCGCTGATAAACTTTATACCTCTGACTTTCCGGACCCGGACCTGATACTCAGGACGAGTGGTGAGGAAAGGATATCCAACTTTTTGTTATGGCAATCTGCTTATTCAGAACTTTATTTCACAGATGTTTACTGGCCTGGGTTCAGAAAGATAGATTTCCTACGAGCTATAAGATCATATCAGAACAGGCATAGAAGGATGGGAGAGTAAACCAAATCAAAGAATGAAAAGAAGAAAATAATAAAAAGAGATTTTAGTAGATATCTTTGGTCTTTTTATCTACAACTTTTCCATCACTGGATATCAACTTGACTTCCATGGGCATATCTCCTACCGCATGGGTAGAACAAGATAGACACGGATCGTATGCTCTGACCACGCCTTCCAATCTGTTCAGTGTTCCTTCAGGTATCTCTTCTCCATCGATATATTTCTCAGCAACTTTCTGTATGCTTCTGTTTATACCAGCGTTGTTGTGACCGGTCGCGACTATAAAGTTAGCGTCGGTAATTATACCATTTTCATCAGAATTATAGTCATGGATCAATGTGCCTCTAGGTGCTTCTATGACGCCGACGCCTCTTTCATTCTTGGCCTTCGTAGGAACATTAATCTTTCCGGAATATACATCTTCGTCCTTAAGGAGTTCTTCGATGCGTTCAACAGTATGTATACATTCTATCAATCTAGCATAATGATAGAACAGTGGTCCTTCTTTTATCTCGCCGCGGCCAAGTTCATTATATCTCTCCCATTCCTCATGGGCAATATCGGTTCCGATCCCCTCTATGATGTTCAATCTAGCTAGAGGCCCTACTCTATACACTCCTCTCTTGAAGCCCAACTCTTCGTAATACGGGAATTTCATGTAGCTCCAGTCAAGTGATCTTTCATCGATCAAATTCTTGTACTTTTCTGGACTCACTTCACCCAATTCTATTCCGTGTGGATCGACGATCTTCAGTTTCCCGTCGTAAAATTCAAGTTCGCCGTCTTCATCTACCAGTCCCATATAACCAGTAGAGTGGGCGGCAAAAGTTTCAACTTGTTCCTCGATATCTTCATAGATATCTCTCAAAACATCGATAGTATCTTTCAAATAGGCGATAAGGTCGTCGGTTTTCTCTAGCAGTTCTTCGCCTGTCTCGCGATCCATGTTTTTGTTGACACCGCCGGGAACGGACAGCTCAGGATGTACTTTTTTATCACCGAGAGCCTCTATTATCCTTTGACCGAAACTTCTCAGTTCTATGCCCCTATCGGCAAGTTCCTCATCCTCTTTCAGTAATCCGAATATATTTCTCTCTTCTGGAGATGCGTCGAAACCCATCACCAAGTCTGGGCTTGATAAGTAGAAAAAACTCAGACTGTGAGATTGAAGTATCTGACCCATATGGAGTAATTCTCTGATCTTGTGGGCACTTTCAGGAACGTCAGCTCCTACCAATGCATCACCAGCCTTTGAAGCCGCTAATTCATGACTCACAGGACATATACCACATATCCTTGAAGTCATCTCGGGCATCTCCCAAAGAACTCTGCCTTGAACGAATTTCTCGAAAGCTCTGAATTCGGTAACGTGAAATCTTGCTTCGTCCACCTCACCCTCATCATCAAGATGTACAGTTATCTTTCCATGTCCTTCTACCCTGGTTACGGGATTTATCTCTTCTACTTTTCCCATCTTTTTCACCTCTAATATATCAACCTATCTTTATCAAGCTTTGGTGTTCTTCCTTCCAAAAGCTCTTCGAAACCGTATTTGATCAGTTCTGCCGAAGGAGGACAACCCGGTATGTAAGCATCGACCTCGACTATTTCGTCGATGCCTTTTGCTTTCTCCGTGAGAGTGGGTATCGAGTCATCCGTAGGCATTTCACTTTTCTCGTCACCCTTCTCTTTGTAGCATTCTTCCAATATCTCATCGACGTCCTCAAAGTTCCTCATGGTCATGATCCCCCCGAAACAGGCACAGTCACCCCACGCCACGAGTATATCACAGTTTTCTCTCAGTTCTTCCGCGACCTCTACGTTCTCCTCATTAGTTATGGTTCCTTCAAGTATACCGATATCCACTTCTTCGAACCCTTTAGCGTCCATGATCACGTGACTAGCTACAAATTCAACTTCTTCAGCTAGATCTTTGATGTATTCATCCACATCTAAAAATGACATGTGGCATCCAGAACACCCGCACATACAGGCTGTAGCTACCCGTGTTTTATCTTCTGCCATATTTACACCTCCTGTTTCGATAGTTCCTCAAAAAATTTTTCCTCCGATTCGATATCTGGTTCTGGATCGAAAACCCGATCCAATCTTTTTTCTTCTCCATTGATATCAACTACCGTTCCGTCTCTCTCGAACATAGTCAGGGAAGGGATAACGATATCCGCCATCTCCGTCAGTTCAGACTTTTTAGTCGACTGTACGATCAGGTAATCGGCTTTTTCTGCCTCTTCCAACATCTGCTCGTTGTCCTTTTCGTCGGAAGCGTATATATAAGTGAGATCTGGACTGTTATAAAGCTCCTCCGTTTCGACTTCTTTGAAGTACTGGTTGGCCGCTTTGTTCAGACTGACAAGATAGCTTCCTTCAAGTTTTGCAAGTTCGAAGATATGTCTGATAGACCATCTGTCGGGCATCTTGGATCCTAGGATTATGATATCGTAGGTATCTTCTTCAAGATGGTTAACGATGGTCATTATATCTTCAGGATGTACCTTTACACCGCCCAGTATCGAAGAGACCCTAGATAGATCCTGGATCGAAGCGACCCCTTCCTTGATCACCTCGTTGACAAGTCTGGTCAACTGCGTGTTGGGCGATTCAATGTTTATAGATATGTCAGAGTGTCTCCAAAATTTATCTTCACGTGTATCTACAGTTATGAGTTTCGTGCCATTGATGGCGGCTCTTCTTATGAATGAAGCAAAGACGGGATGTGTTTCAACTATGGATGTATCGTACACCAAAAGATGATCCGCTTTCATCACTTCGGTGATATCATCTATCAGGTGTCCTTCTATCATGTTCACTCTCCGCATGACTTCCTTTTCTATCCTGTGCCTTTCAGCCCCTACGATATCGAAGAGAGCGCCGTGTTCCTTCATAACGCTTTCAAGGCTTTCCAGTACTTCGGAGGTAGTTTTACCGCTTGCCAAAGCGTTGATCCTATCCGCGTCAGTCAACTTTTCTTTTACTTTTTCTATACCTTTTTCTTCATCTAATATCTTCTCTTCGTCGTCTTCACGAACTATGATCTGATCTATCCTTTCGTCTTGTTCGATCACCGGGTCGAATCTTCCCATCTTACATAGTTGTCCGCCTTTTTCATCTTCTAGATCAGTACCCATTATCTCAACTATATTACCTGATCGGTTGTAGACTTCAGTCCCACATCCTATACTGCATCCCAAACACGTGGTCTCTTTAGAATCGCACTCTCTGCTGGTACCTTTGAACATGCTCTGTTTGTTGAAGATAGCGCCTGTAGGACATACCTGCTGGCACATCCCACACTCGATACAGCTCGATTCAGCTAAAGGGATATCGGTATCCGCCACTATCCTGTTATCTAAACCTCTACCTCCGAATCCAAGGGTTTCGTTTCCTACGACTTCCTCACAAGCTCTTATGCATCTACCGCACTTTATACATCTGTTGTTATCTATGATCAAGAAGTCGTGTGAGGCCTCTATAGGTAGATCAGGATATGATCTTGGGAAGTCGAAACTGTCTATCTCGTGTTCCCACATAAGGTCTTGTAGTTCGCAGTCTCCGTCGCTTTCACAGAACATGCAGAAATGGTTCTCGTTGAGATATATCAACTCGAGATTTACTTTTCTATATTTCTCAAGTTTTTCGGTATGGGTCTTTATCTCCATATCTTCTCCGACTTTTAACCCGCAAGAGGGCTCTATCTGTCCATCATTCACCTCGACAACGCATAAACGGCAGGCCATCACGTTCTCTAAAGCATCGTGTTCACATAAGGTCGGTATCTCTATATCGTTTCTCTCGCATGCTGAAAGTACGGTCTCGCCTTTTTCCGCGGGGATAACATCTCCATCCACTTTCAATTCAACTTCGCTCATCATTCTTCACCTCCCTGTGAGATCGCATCTACAGGGCAAACTTCAGCACACTCGCCGCAAGAAATACAGGTTTCAGCATCTATCAAGTAAGATTCTTCTCCGCCGGAAATAGCATCTACAGGGCAAACTTCGGCGCATTTACCACAAGTAACGCATTTATTTTCATCGATCACGTAAGAGTCCATGAGAGCTTTACATTGACCAGCGGGACATTCATCGTCGTGAACGTGTGCTTCGTACTCTTCTCGGAAAAATCTAAGAGTACTCAACACAGGATTCGGAGCCGCCTGGCCCAGACCGCAGAACGATGTATCTTTCACAGTGTGAGCTAGGTCTTCCAACTTCTCTATATCTCCAGGTTCAGCTTCGCCCTGGGTCATCTTATCGAGTAGGTCCAACATCCTCTTTGATCCTAGTCTGCAGGGAGGACATTTACCACAGGACTCCTCTTGAGTGAAATCCAAGAAGAATCTCGCCACGTCTACCATGCAGTTATTCTTGTCTAAAACGATGAAACCTCCGGAACCCATTATGGTTCCAGCTTCTTCTAAAGAGTCGTAGTCTATAGGTAGATCGACGTATTTTTCAGGTATCGTTCCGCCGGCCGGACCTCCTATCTGTACCGCTTTGAAGTCCTCTCCTTCGGCAACGCCGCCGGCTAGTTCGATCATCTCTTCTATGGTCGTCCCCATCGGTACTTCGACAAGCCCGGTCTCTTCTACGTCACCAGCGACCGCGAAGACCTTTGTTCCTGAGCTATCTTCTGTTCCTATCTGGTCAAACCACTCGGAACCGTTGAGTATTATCGGGGTTACGTTCGCGAAGGTCTCTACGTTGTTGATAACTGTCGGCTGACCCCACAGACCGTCGGTAGCTGGATACGGCGGTCTGTATTTTGGCCTGCCCTGTTTACCTTCTATGGATGATAAAAGCGCGGTCTCTTCACCGCAAACGAATGCTCCAGCACCGACCCTCACTTCTACGTCAAAGTCGAAATCTGTCCCGAAAAGATTCTCCCCGAGATATCCTTCGCTCTCTGCATCTCTGACAGCTTTTTGTAGATTTCTGATAGCGAGAGGATACTCAGCTCTTACATAGATGTAACCTTGATCTGCTCCGACAGCGTAGCCCGCTATCATCATACCTTCTATGACGCTGTGCGGGTCACCTTCAAGGATACTCCTATCCATGAAAGCACCCGGGTCTCCTTCGTCGCCGTTGCAGACGACGTATTTCTGATCGGCATCTTCGTTAGCGGTGAATTCCCACTTAAGACCTGTTGGAAATCCAGCACCACCTCTACCTCGGAGGCCGGACTCTTTTACTTCTTCTATTATCTCCTTTTTTTCCATATCTGTAACTGCTTTTTTAGCCCCTCTATACCCGTCCTGATTCAGATAATCCTCGATACTGCTTGGATCTATATCGCCCGAGTTCCTCATGACCACTTTCTTTTGACCCTGGATGAAATCTAGTTCCTGGAACTTTTCGACCTTTTTGCCGTCTTCGCCGTCCACTAAAAGGTTGAAAGCGACCCTGTCATTTATCAGATGTTCCTCCACTATAGTTTCAACATCAGAAGGTTCGAGGTTACCGTAAAAAGTATTTTCCGGCTGTATTATCATCATAGGACCTTTGTTGCAGGGACCCATGCATCCCGTTTTCTTGATAACTCTCTTTACAGGATACCTATCTTCCAGCCCGTGCTCCCAAAGTTCATCCATCAATCTTTCTTCTATTTCCTCAGCGCCTGCGGACAGACAACCCGTCCCGGCACATATCAATATCTCTTTTCTCGGCATGTTATACCCCTCTTTAATACCTCTTCAATATATCAGACAGTTCATCCGGTTTGAGCTTTCCATATACTTCGTCGTCGATCATCATAACGGGAGCTTTACTGCAGGCGCCTACGCATCTACTCGTGGTCAGTGTAAACTTACGATCATCGGAAGTTCCTCCTTCTTCAACATCTAGTTCATCTTTCAACTCTTCCACCAGTTCATCGGCACCTTTCACGTAGCAAGCGGTTCCAGTGCAGACGGATATGGTGTGATCCCCCTTAGGCTCCATAGAGAAGAAAGAGTAGAACGTCACTACGGAGTATACCTGGCTGAAAGAAACACCCAATTCCTCGGCTATGAACTGTTGGACTTCTTTAGGCAGATAGCCTATCTTCTTTTGTACCTCGTGAAGTACCGGTATCAAGCTCCCGGACTCTTTTTCGTATTCCTCTATTATCGGGAGTATATCCCGCAGATGATGCCTTTCCATTATATTACACTCCTTACCCCACTCATATCGAACCGCTTAATTAAGCGGTTCGTGTTGTGAGGGTATATATATTGGTTCAATCTATCCCATATGGTACCCATATTAAACACTTTCCCTTCTATCCTATCATATCTGTTTTATAAGATTGCAGGCGTTAAATGGAATGATACTATCAATTTGATACTTATTGAATATTTTTTTATTTTTCACATTCACAATACGATTAGACTCATAACGCCTTTATATATGTTGGGTAGATGTCTTACGAAAATATCGAAAGGTTTAAAAAGACTACCTAATTCCAACTATATACAGACCCTTAAAAATCTCAAAGATGTGAGATATATGAAAATTATAGAAAAAGAGGATTTTGATCAGTTCGTTAGAGATCTGATCGAAAAAGACAGCAGAGAGATAGTGGGTGTACAGGAGAAGGGTAAAGACAAGTTCGCTTTCAAAGAACTCAAAGATCCGAAAGACCTTCGATTGGACTACGACACTACTATACTCCCACCTAAGAAGTATTTCATGCCTCAGAGAGAAACACTGGTGAGGTACAAATCCACTGAAGAGATGTCTATGGATCCTGTGAACGAAGTGATCCCTAGAGTCATCATAGGTATCCATCCATATGACCTTGTGGCTATCCAACAGATGGATAAAGTGTTCGAAGACACTCATAGCGATCAAAATTATCTGTGGAAAAGACGTGAGGCAGTCCTGATAGGCGTGAATATGGAAAACATCTCCGAATGGTCTTTCGCTGCTAGTATGGGTACAGCTACGATAGACTCCGGTTACGATTTGATGCTCACTGATTTAGGAGATAAGTACGCTTTGGAGATAGGAACACCAAAGGGATCCAATATACTTGAGAAACATAAAGCGGAGATGAGAGATGCACTTCCAGAGGAGATCAAAGCCGTCGAAGAGAAAAAAGAAAAGATAAAAGGGAAATTCGAAACCGAGCTCGATTTCTCACCACACGAACTCCCTCACCTTTTAGCTGAGAACTACGGTAACGAGGAATTTTGGGAGAAGAACTCTGAAGACTGTCTGAGCTGTGGCACCTGCAATCTTGTTTGCCCGACTTGTTATTGTTTCGATGTTCAAGAAGAAGCGGACCTGAATCTTCAGGAAGGCGAGAGATTGAGAAGATGGGACGGCTGCATGCTTCAGGCCTTCGCGGAGGTCGCTGGTGGAGAAAACTTCAGAGAAGAAAGAGCCGCAAGATACAGGCACAGATACATGAGGAAAGGACGATACATGTACGATGAATTTGGAGATATAGCCTGTGTGGGTTGTGGTAGATGTTCATCGCAGTGTTTGCCTGACATCGCTGATCCCGCTAGAATTTATAACAAACTCAAGGAGGGGAAAATATGAGCGTAACTGAAGAATCGATTTATTTACCTGAAAAAGCAACGATATTGAAAGTGGAAAAACTGACTGAAAAAGAAAAACTGTATACTGTTGAATTAGACAGTGGAGAAGAACTGGGTCATGATCCAGGACAATTCGTTGAGTTGACCGTTCCCGGTGTTGGTGAAGCTCCGATCTCCGTTAGTTCTTCCCCGACTAAAGAAGGAAACACATTCGAACTGTGCGTAAGAGCGGTAGGTAACGTAACCAATGCACTCCACCGTATGACCGCTAGCGACAAGATAGGTATCAGAGGTCCATTTGGAAAAGGATTCCCAGTAGAAGAATTGAAGGGAAATGATATGCTATTTATAGCGGGTGGTCTCGGTATCGCACCTTTAAGATCACTCATCAAGTACACTTTGGATAGGAGATCCGAATTCGGAGATGTCAAAGTGCTATACGGCTGCCAGGAACCATGCCAGCAGCTATACGAGGATGAAATAAATACATGGAGAGAAAGAGACGATATCGATATCAGAGAGACAGTCGATGAATGTCCGGACGATGCTTGTTGGGAAGGAAACGTTGGAGTTATCACAAATCTCATACCGGGTGTAGATATAGATTTAGAGAACACCTACTCTATAGTTTGTGGTCCTCCGGTCATGTATCGTTTCGTGCTGCAAGAATTGGAGGATAAAGACCTACCTCATGATAGCATCTATCTTTCTTTGGAGAGAAGGATGAAGTGCGGTGTAGGAAAATGCGGCCATTGTCAGATAACCGGCGACAAAGGTGAATTCTATGCCTGTCAAGATGGTCCTGTATTCAATTACGATGTGATCAAAGGTTTCGAGGAGGCGTTATAGATGAAACCGCAGACAAAGCCAAAAGTTGCATTCTTCGATTTTGCTGGATGCGAAGGAGATCAGCTTCAGGTCGCGAATCTAGAAGAAAAACTTCTAGACTTACTCGACATCGTAGAGCCAGTCAGCTTTAGAGAAGTGATGACCGAACACAGCGATGATTATGACATAGCTTTCATCGAAGGTTCAGTCACGAGAGATCATGACGTGGAAAGGTTAAGGAAGATAAGGAAGAACGCTGATACAGTCGTTGCTATAGGATCATGCGCTACTATCGGCGGAGTCAATTCCATAAGGAATCGGCAGAACTTCAATAAAGTCAAAGAACGAGTGTACGACGATGACGGTGATATGTACGAGGCTTGGGAGAAGGCCAAAGGTATCGACGCGGTTATCGATGTTGACTACAAGGTTCACGGGTGCCCTATAGACAGAGATGAGTTTCTTCACGTAGTC
>JAFDTP010000083.1 GCA_019594195.1 Thermoplasmata archaeon | reverse complement strand
GAATTATAAGAGCCGGTTTTCTATCTACCATTCCGTTCCATATCTCTCTAGCTTCTCCGTTTTTGCATTTAAGTTTCCAGTTTGAATCAGACCTTTGAGGGATTGAAATGCTCAATTGATATTTCCCTTGATCCAGCTCAATAAACGTTTGAATCAGACCTTTGAGGGATTGAAATTACTACCCGCCTATGCTGATTGTTTGCGTCAGTAATGTTTGAATCAGACCTTTGAGGGATTGAAATGAAGGTTCGTGATCTCATCTGGTAATTCACCGTTCTTAGTTTGAATCAGACCTTTGAGGGATTGAAATGAAAAGGGAGGGTATTTATGAATGGTATTGAGATCGAAAACCTTGAAGGAAAAAAGATCGATTTGAGTGAAGAACATCTTACAGATATGGATGACCGTCTGAGAGGCTTATTGCTGAGGGAAGAAGATGAAGGATACGAAGAAGCTAGAGAGATATGGAACGGAATGGTAGATAGAAAACCGGCTCTTATAATTCGTTGTTTTAATCCGGCAGATGTCAAAACAGCGGTAGATTTTGTTCGTGAGCATCAGTTGAAAAGTTCTATCCGTGCCGGTGGTCATAACGTATCCGGAGCTTCTATCGCAGATCAGGGACTTGTGATCGATGTTTCTCAGATGCAGAATGTTCTCGTTGATCCGGATGAACGAACTGCTGTTGTGGAAAGTGGAGCGCTGCTCGGAGATTTAGACCGTGAAACCGCACCTTTTGATCTTGCAGCGCCTGTAGGAGTAGTTTCTGAGACAGGCGTGGCGGGTCTCACTCTTCATGGAGGAGTGGGATGGTTGACGAGGAAGCACGGTTTATCTATAGACAATCTAAAGTCTATCGAGATCGTTACCGGACGCGGCGATCTTTTAAAGGCTTCTGAAGAAGAAAACCAGGATCTCTTCTGGGCTCTCAGAGGAGGGGGAGGTAATTTCGGTGTGGTTACAGCTTTTGAATTTGATCTCCATCCTGTCCCATCGATGGTCTCAGTAATGATCACAGCTTATCCTCTTGGAGCCTCTGTAGAAGTCATGAAATCTGTTCGTGATTACATGACTTCAGCTCCCGAAGAATTGATGCTGATAGCATCTTACGGAAGAGTTCCGGAGATGTCCGAAATCGATGAAGAACATCACGGAAAACCTGCTCTGATGCTTTTGGGCTGTTACTCCGGTGAGGAAAAGTCAGCAGAACAGATTATAGGTCCACTGCGTACAATAACCGAACCTATCGCTGATCTGAGTTCACCCATGAAGTGGAAAGAACTTCAGCAAATTTTCGATAAAGACTATCCCGATGGAAAACTGTATTACTGGAAATCGATTTATTTAGACCGTTTAGATGATGAAATCATGACCGTCCTTGAGAAGTACACGAGGAGTCAGCCTTCAAATGATACCACCACAGACATCTGGTTTATAGATGGGGCCATGAATCGTGTTCCCCCAGAAGCGACGGCTTTCTTCAATCGTCAATATTCTTATATGTTAGGGATCGAAGCAAACTGGAGCGAAAGTGATCGATCTGAAGCTAATATCACTTGGGCTCGAAAGCTTTACAGTGAATTAGAAAAGTTAACCAGCGGAGGAAGCTATCTTAATTTTCCTGGAAACTTGGAAAAAGAAGAAATCATGTTAAGGAGTGCCTATGGAGACAATCTAAACCGTTTAAAAGAGATAAAGGCAAAGTATGATCCGGATAACATCATGCCAGGACTTCTAAACATATCTTCTGCATAGGAAGTTATATAAAATGACATCGAAAAAAGAACTAATATGCGAAAAAAGAGGGATGATCACGAGGACTAGGTCCTAGTGAAATAGGGAATTTTATTCCTTTGAGATCCCACAGCTAACAGACGCAGATCATAATCAAAATCTCTTAGATTTCCGTTCAAATCTGATTTTTGAGAAAACTCTAATCCCTCACGTTTTTCACCAATTACCATCCATCCTAACAAGGAATCACGGACACTTTCCAGTAAGATTGGATACACAGAATATAAATTATCTTATTATTTCTATAGATACAGAAAGCTGTGGAAGGATAACAAACCCCGCATAGAAAAACATTCCTTCAAAGATGTAGAAGAGATGATCGAAGCTAGAAAAAGGTGGTCTGGTCAAGCATAAAGGATTTGTGTTTTATAAGGTCTTCAGAAAAACCTAAGAGAACCTAGTAATCGCCTTTTAAGGGAGTAAAAAACTCTCTTCTCCTAGAATAAAATCCTTTCTCTCGTTTGAACTGGTGAATCTCCTACTTAAACTATAGGTCTACGAGACCTCCACTACTCCCACCCTCAAACGCGAAAACTCAAAAAGGCTATTGAGAAGAGCGGTAAAACAGTAGGAAAAGGTGCTGAATCTGCCAAAAAAGATATTGGTGGAGAGATCTAAAGAGATTTTTTTTGAAGGGTTATGGAAGAAGAAAAGGAATAAATACTTTTTTTTTGAAATAGAGATGGATCTAATTCTAAATGCCATTAGGTTCCTTTTAAAACCCAATCTTTGGTTGATGAATTCGAACTAACGTTTCCAGCTTCCCCTACTTAGGACCATTATCAATGCTATCGCAACGAATGCTACGATCGTCCACATGAAACTACCTGTGAATATGTATACCAGTATCGCTACCAATGTTGCAGGTAGGAACTCTATAAGAACACTTAGAAAGTACGCGATTATTATTATCGCCAATACTAGTACAATTATTCCAATACAGATAGATGATCCTAGTTCAGGTATAGCTACCTGTAGTACCTCCGCCCCTAACATGACATATTAATGATAAGGTTTTTAATATATATAGTTTTTTAATTCCCGGTATTTTATTCTAAACATCAACAATATAAAAATTAATAATATATATTATTCTCAAGCTAAAGAAGAGCGCTCCCCAGAGTTTCTATCACGACTGATCTCCCGGTACAGAGAAGGACTGCACAAAAAATTTTATTTAGGTAGGCAACAATCTGGAATGTGCGGCGTAAAAGGGGGGTGAGAAAGAATGCCGAAATGTGGATTGTGTGGTAAAGAGGTCGATAAGCAGCCCAAGATAACTGAAGACGGAAAGTGTTCAGAGTGCGGAGCTGAGCTGAAACCGGCCTAAGATGAAAGGACTGAATTTTAAGCCTATAAAAAACTTATTTAACTTTCTATATTTATTTATCCAGATCCTCGATCTTTGACTGTTTTCTATCGAGAGATAAACAAGGCTGTAAAGAACAGCAGTCCAAAAGTCATAGAAAGAACTACACCCAGCCAGTCTGCGAGCCACGGTAAAAAGAGATCCATGATAGAGTAACCCAGAACCCACCAGAGAGTCAATAGGGAGATAGATAAAACCGCTGAAAGAGACCTTTTCACACGGTAACGTTGAGATAGCGGATCAAACACTTTATTGTCGTGATAGACATCGTGGGCGAGTTTTGATGCTAATCCTAAAACAAAAACTGCAGACATCACTACAGCGACTCGAACGACGTTTTCAACCAAAGAATAAGTCGATGTCAAAGATAACGAAGAAAGACCGTTCGTTTCGGCCCATTCACCTAAAACATCAGAGATCAATCTTAGACTTCGTTCACTGTTCGTGAGGATGACTATTCCATCACCTTTCTCCGGAACGCTGTGATACCAGGTCCAGGAGCCGGTTCCCTGTCCACCATGAGCCACTGCCTTCTGACCACCAGACAGAGTCTCGATTAGATGACCCAAACCATAGGAATCAGATCCGTAACCATGATAACCCGTCGTTTTTATTTCGGGTGAGTACATGATAGATACGCTGTCTGAAGATAGAACTTCACGGCCCGCTTCTTCCCCTTCCATACCGGCAGCGACAAAGGCACCGATATCCTCTGCAGATGCATACAGCATCCCCTGAGCCGATACCGGTTCGTGAAAGATCGGGACCGGAGTACCATCTCGTTCGTAAGTGGTGACCAGACCCGATCCTATCGCCTCTTTTATCTCGAAAGTCGCTGTTTCCATACCGATAGGCTCTAGGATCTCTGTCCGCATGTACTCTGCATAGTCTCTTTTAGTTACTTCTTCGATCAGCAGTTCTAAAAGAGCATATCCGGGATTAGAATATTGAAATCTCGTACCGGGAGAAAACACCGGTCGTGCAGAAGGTGCACCTGTTTCTCCTTTCAGTGCCTCTTCAAGTGAAGGTATATCTCCCTCAGGGGGATAATTCGAGTAGTACCCCTCTGGAAAGCCCGCACTGTGGCTGAGTAATCTCCTAGTGGTCACTTCACTCCAGGAATAGTCAGAGTCCGGAAGCTTAGACTTTGGGATATACTCGGTTATCGCTGAGTCTAAATCGATATCGCCTGCCTCGGTGAGGTTCATGATCCCCCATGCAGTGACAGATTTGGTTATCGACTGTACTCGGAAGAGCGTTTGATTAGTTACCCGTGAACCGGTCTCTTTGTCTGCATTTCCATACCCATCAGACCAATTCAACTCACCGTCTTCCACCAATGAGATACTCGCTCCAGGGATATCATATCGATCTAATAGCTCAGGTACCCGGTTATCGATATATGACTTGATGTCATCTTCCGATCGATCAAAAAACAGTAGAGCGGAGATAGTGCTGATCATGATGATCAGAGCTAACACCAGGGCGATCATTTTTTTGGAAGGCGACTTCTCATCATGATCTCGAATTTTCGATGAACCTGGCATACATTTGGGGTAGTTTTTCCTTTTATATATAGATGATGTTTCGATCGATGGCTTTCATAAACTCTCGCGGTCTGATCGATAAAAAACTCTACAAGGTCTTGAATCCTTTGACATCATCCACCTCCTAGTAACAGAATATATAAAGGTCGATAAGGATAATAAATCGAAAGGGGTGAGGAGCATCGACGAAGAAGAGATGAAGGAAAGTGAAGACGAGTTCCGATGTGGTAAATGCGATTCTGTATTTAAAACAAAAAAAGAATTGGAAGAACACAATAAAAAAGCTCATTAGTTCTACAACTTTTTCAAAAAAGGAACTCGAAAAACCTTTAATATTTTCCTTTTTTAAAAAAATCCATCTCTTATGAACTCGAACTGCGATATGTTTTAGAAACTTTTATTAATCATTTAAAAATTATAAATAAATATGGATGACCTCAAAAAAACTCTAGCCTTCCTTCTTCTGGGACAAACAGGGGGTAAGAACCGGTATAGGATAATCGAACTGCTGAAAGAAAGGCCTTATAACATCAATCAGATCTCAAATGAACTCGATCTGAACTATCGTACGGTCAAACACCATATCGAGGTGATGATGGAAAATGGTCTATTGAAGACTTCGGGGGCTGGAGATTATGGGGGAGTGTATTTTTTAAGTCAAAGGCTCGAAAACAATCTAGAAGTTTACGAGGAGGTCGTAAAAAACTATAGAGATATCACTTCTACCCCGTCACTTTTACAGAGCTTGTTGAAACAATCCGACGTGGCTGTCGTCCTCACGGATGACGGAGGAGAAATTTTGTTCTGGAATACCGGTGCGGAGAAAATATCAGGATATGATGAGAAAGAGATATTAGGTGAAAATCTGGATATGTTTGATCCAGGGGGATTTTTAGAGGATCTATTTGAAGGGGTCAGGAGAGAGGGAGAGATAAAACGTGAGATTGAGATAAAGGACAAATCCGGTGAAACCAAATATATAAATCTGGTGATGGAATCTGTTGTAAACGAGGACGAAGATTTCTTAGGTTATTCTATTCTCGCTATAGATATCACAAAACGAAAGAAGGCGGAAGAAGAAAAAGAAAAGCAGTACAATATACTCCAAACTATAATGGAAAACACGGATTCACAGCTGGTGTATTTTGACAAGGATTTCAATTTCGTGTATGCTAACACCGCTTATGCGGAAGGTGCGGGATATTCAAAAGAAGAATTGATCGGCAAAAATCATTTCGAACTTTTTCCAGATCAAGAGAACAAGGAAATATTCGAGAAGGTCAGAGATACTGGTGAACCGGTCTCATTCAAAGACAAACCCTTCGAGTTCCCAGACGATCCCGATAGAGGAAAGACTTACTGGGATTGGACGCTTTCCCCGGTAAAAAACGATCAAGGTGAAGTTCAGGGCCTCGTCCTTTCGCTTATAGAAACCACCGATCGAGTAAAGGCCAGACAAAAGATCGAAGAGAAAAACGAGAGGATCGAATTCCTCAATTCGTTGATCGGATCGATAAAAGATGTGAATCAGGAATTGCTTAAAAATGATGATTTCGATGAGATCGCTGATGAAATACCGTCGATCTTGCTGCAAACAGAAGGATTCACCAATATCACACTTTCGATGTTTGAAGATGATGTGATGCGGCCCGTGGCTAACGCTGGAGCGCATGAGGAACGGAATTGGGAATTGGCTAGAGATGGAGAAGGGGAAGGAGTACCCGGATGTATAAAAGAATGTCTTAGAACTGAACAGGAACTCATGGTGGAGACGTCTAAATCCTTTTGTGAAGGATGCTCTCTCACAGGTGACATCCCTGAGCATCAAACGGTTGTGGTCCCTCTGATCCAAGATGATTCAGTCATAGGCATGATAAGAGCCTGTTATGAACCCCAGATAGAGATAGACAAAAGAACACTCCAACTTCTACATGAAGTAGCGGATGATCTGGCATGTTCATGGAAAAAGAAGCGGCATATATGATGATTTTCAACTGGATTCGATTATAAACGACTCCTTTAATCACCTCATAGATGAAAAAGTTGAACATAAAAGATCTCGATGTTGACTTCTTCGATGTAGACATCATTTGAAGAATTCGGAACGGTATATCGATAGAGGATATACGGATGAACAGGAGCAGAAGATCTTTAGGAAAAATCGATGTGAGCGAAGAACGGCGCTCTCCTGTATTAGAATTGTGAAAACTGTCTATACCAGACAGAACGATCCGTTTTGGTGATTTATCTTATCACTCTTTTTTATCCTCGGCTCTTTTCCGGTTCAGCTTGCTCTTAGAGACTTCTCTACCTTTGCTACTTATTCGTTCGGAGTGAATCTTCACTCAAGGCAAACTATTACACAGATTCATTTCAGGTATTTATCGAACCACTCCATCATCTTTTCGAGGCGTTTCATCCTATGTTTAGGTTTTCCTTCTCTAGCGAGGTTGTGATTCTCACCTTCGAAGAGAACCAATTCAGATTCCACTCCATTGTACTTCAAGGAGGTGAACATCTGTATCGCCTCGGCTTCCCAACACCTGTAATCTTCTCGAGATGTTATGAGCATTGTCGGCGTATCCACCTGGTCTGCATATTTCATAGGAGAATGGTCCCACAATTTTTCCACGTCATCCCATGGATCAGAGCGTATCTGGTCCTTTACG
>JAFDTP010000070.1 GCA_019594195.1 Thermoplasmata archaeon | reverse complement strand
GATGGGATCTAGATTACAGTCTTGGTGAGGAGCCAGAATGGGAATATAAAAAGAATAGTGCGGTCATGGACAATGATTACGAGGATGCTGGTCTGAAGAACGTTCTTTTAGAATATGATAACGGTAATGGTGATAAACGTCGATGTATCCAAAGCGCCTGGGTTCTTGGTGAATTTCTCTTAACATCTAGTTATGAAGAGAGTAATTCAGAAGAGCGATTTTTCCATTTGCCCGAAGATAAAACCGAATATGATGTTTTAAGCAACGAAGATAGTTTGAAAAACCAATATTTATTGAAGACATCAGACACTCTTACTTACGAACATATCGATTTTGTGTTTCAGAAAGCTGAAGGAAGGGAAGAGAAACGTTGTGAGGAACCAATCAGAGTGGACGGACGAGCGGAGTGGAGGAAAATTTTCAACGTTAGTGATACGACTGAAGATGCAGAAGTAAATGTCCAACCATATCTTTATAATGAGTATAGAGGTGAAAAGGAAAACCCATTAGATTCCTATCATGACTTAGAACTAAAAAATACGAAAGAAGTCGAGATGATCGATACGCCTGAATGGTTCATGCCCTTGATAGATGTATTCTTTGGAGATAATCTTGAGATCGAAAATGTAGGAGATGAGAATTATCATACTGGTTGGGAAGTCGAATTTGAAAAACCAGAGTTTGATGACAAAGATGATGTCGAGGACAAGCTGGAAGAAATGAATATGTCTGCTTTAGAGATATCAGGTGCCGATGAACTAGAGAACCTCGATAATCTTAGAACTTTTTTTGGAGGTGATTATGGTTTTGAAATGGAGTTGTTTCCTGATGATGATATAAAGTTTGATAACCAACTTGGTTTTGAGACCACTTTGATCGAATTTCAAACAGACATAGATGAGGACGATATGGGAATAGACGATTTCGAGGGCCAGCTCGGCAATTCTCATAAATATTCGGGAGAACAAGAGATGGAAGTTTCTGCTAGTGTGCGGATCGACCTTCAGATTAAGGAAACAGGTATCGCTGTTTCCGGTGAATTGGGACTTGATGTCGGTGCAGGTGTTGGAATAGATATACCACTGAAATCTATAGGATTCGCTGAAGTAGGTTTGACAGCAGAGATAGGGGGAGAGATAAGCGTAGAGTACGATATCGGTGATATGTACTATGGTAGTGAAGGCCTTTCATTTTCACCTGTGGATGGGGAGGTACCGATAGAACTATTACTTGAATTTGGTGGTGGACCTTATGGAGAGGTAGGAGCCGGTCTTGCTAAGGTGGAAGGTAGATTACTATTGGAAGCGATATTAGACCTAGAGATACCGTCTTTGGAAACAGAATTTTACCATTCTGGAAGATTCGAAGTTGAAGTATCAGCAGGATGGGGCCTATGGTCGAAGACAGAAAAATGGGAATTATACAGCACATCTCCATCTACTTCGTCGATGATTTTAATGGACAATGATGACAGCGTTCAAAATCAGATGTTCACCACCGATAGATTAGCCACAAGAGATTACGAAATTGTTGATGATCCAACCATAGATGAAATGGATTCTTTCGGTCATAAAAGAAATGTTGGTCCCGAGGCGGATCCCTCGATCGCATCTTTAGATGAAGAAAACGCGATAGCGGTTTGGAGTGAGCTTTCAAAGGATAAAGAAGGATCAGTTCAGTCTGATTTATTTTATCAAACATTTTCTGAAGGGAATTGGACCGATAGTGCTGAACTACTCGAAACAGACGGAAAGATGGCTTATGATCCAGAACTCGAAATAGTGGACGACAAGATAGCATTGATATATAAAGAGATAGAAAAAGAACCAGGTGATTTCAATGGATCAGAGGAGTTGGAAAGTTATTACAAAAACGATATTTTGAGAGGTAAATCATGGGATGGTGAATGGTCGGAGCTAGGCTTAGAACATTCTGCTGAAAATCAGGCTATAACCAGTTTTGACGTTGATGTTGATAGTGAAGACAATATACACGTGGTTTATAGATCTGGCTCACCATCTATCGATATGTTCGATTCCCCTGCAAGCCAACAGGGAAATATCAGTGTTTTGAAACAAGATGGAGAGGATTGGGAAAAGATATATTCTGAAAGTGATCTTCTTCCTCAATCTTCCAGACCCTCTATAGAGTTCGTCGATGGAGAGGGTGCTGTCATTTACACTCGAACAGTGGAAGATGATAATGGAAAGTACGGTGAAACCTGCTATAATGAAACAGTTTTAGTCTCACTCGATGAAAATATGGTGGAAAAAGTTGTAGAGACACCCAATACTACCTCTCATCAGTTACTCTCGGAAGAGGATGGTGATAAAGTGGTCACTTGGATAGAAAATAATTCTGAGATAAGGAGAAAAGTCATCGGGGTTTCATCTGGACATAAAGTTGTTCACAAAGGCGAGATCGTGATGGGGTTGAGTCATCATGTGGATGAAGATGATTATTTTTATGTGTTCCAAAAAGGAAGTAATGCCGTACCTACTATCCTTGAGTCGACAGAGGACGGCTGGTCTAGGGAGAGGAGTCTCTTGGACAAAGAAAAATACTCTCCAGATCAAGTAGATCCAGATCTAGGATTTGATGATCCCAAGATGATAATGGTGAAAGAAAAACGGACGATTGATTCCTGGCATATTGCTCATCACAGGTTTGAAGGTTCAGTCAATGGGGACATGATCGAAGATAGTAGCGATAAAGATAATCTGGGCGAGATGAGGGGGAATTGGAGCAGAAATGAACACGATGAACTTGTTGAACATGATAGGTACGGAAGATACGTTACCTTTAATGGTTCAGATAGTGAGATGGTCATCGACCACTCTCAATCGCTCAATTTTACCGACAAGACTGAAGATTTCACTGTTACCGCCTTGATAAATAAAGAAAATATCGGAGAAGGAAATGATCTGATGATGAAAGAAGGTTCTTGGGGCGTGTCCTTGGAAGGAGATGAATTGAACGTAAAACTATGGGATGTTGAAAAAGGTTCATATGAATATTCTACAGGTATAGACTTTCCTTCCGGGTGGGCTTTCTTTGCTTTGCGATATGAGGATGGCAGATTAGAAGTTACTTTGAGAGGTTATGACGAGGTCGGTTCACTAGATGATCATACTGAAACTATCCATCTTGATGATTTTGATTCGCTAGCTAGCTCTACAGAACCGATAAAATTAGCCGATGGTCTAGGCTCTATCTCAATAGATGATTTTAGATTGATAAAGAGATATCTACCTAATTCCTCCTTACAAAGGATAAACAGGACCGCTCAACCTAATTTCGATAATGAATATTCGGTCAGTACTGAAGTGGCCCCTCCATATGTGAATTTCACTCATTCAGAGACACCAGTCGTTGGTGAAGATATAATATTTGAAGCTGAAAGTACAGATGAAGAGTTGAATTATACATGGACATTTGAGTGTTCCGCTGAAAGATATGGAAAAGAGATCAAACATGAATTTTTTGAAACTGGTTATCATACGGTCGCTTTAATGGCAGAAGATACGGAAACCGGTGCTAAAACACGATATGAAAAAACTTTACATGTTATAGATGTGAAACCTCCTCGATTTGATGTGGAACCAGAACTCGAAAAATACGATGGAAACAACTCAGTTAGATTGGAATGGGAAGCTGCTGAAGGAGAATCAGAACCATTTGAATACAGAATACATCATGATAAGAGAGACGATGTAGAATTAGAGCAGCATCACTGGCAGTGGAGAACTAGAGAAACATCTATAGTTCTAGAAGGGCTAGACCCTAACAGCGAACATCATCTGCAATTAAGCGTTAGAAACTCAGTCGGACTTACGAACTCAACTTCCGAGCCTATCTCTTTCCAAATAGAAGATGGTTCACCGCCAAAATTTGATGGATTGGAATCAACTCATGTTACTCATTCAGAAAAGAGCGTAGGCTTGGTTTGGTACGAAGCGGCAGACCCAAGCATGCCGATATCTTATAACATATATCATGCACATGATGAGGAAATGGATTTTGAGGATCCTATAAAGACCATAAAGAGATCAGAAAGTGAGATAGAATTAGAAGTCAACGTTTCGAAGATCGGCGAACATAGTTTTGCAGTGAGAGCTGAAGATGCTCAGGGAAATGAGGATGAAAACGAAGTGGTTAAAATAGCTGAAGTGAAAGATACAAAAGCGCCCGAGATAAAGATAACAAGTCCTACTGAAAGAAGATATATCGGGGATGATGTGAAATTGGAGTGGGATGCTGAAGATGAAAATTCAGCGATCTGTCATTTTCTAGTGAAAAGCGATCATGACGATGTTTGGAGGGAGGTAGGAAAAGAAAAAAATAGTTACACCTTTGAAGGTCTACCAGAAGGCGAGAGGAATTTGATAGTGAAAGCATTTGATGAATATCAAAATAGTGCTGAAGACTCACTAATTTTGTCTATAGTAGGTGGGGTCAGTCCGGATATCGATCTCTCTTCGCCGTCCCCTGAAGATGGGTCTATCGATGTCGAAACGGAGCTAGACTTGAGTGTTGATGTAGGATATGTAGGTGAAAATACTATAGATGTACACTTTTATTCTGCTGATGATCAATTGATCGGCATAGATGAAGGTGTCTCTAACGGTGAAGCAAATGTCCGATGGGAGGGATTAGAAACTGATACAACATACAAGTGGTATGTTGAAGCTTACGATGGTGAATACAGTGAAGTGTCTGATGTTTGGACTTTTAAAACACACTCTGAAATTAAGGTAAGGCATTCAATCGAAATAAATGTCGAGGGAAACGGAACAGTCGATATCGATCCTGAGCAAGAAGATTACAGAGAAAACACTGAGGTGGATCTTACGGCAGATCCAGACAAGGGGTCTTATTTTAAGGGTTGGACTGGAGATCATGAAGGTATCGAGGACGAAGTAACCATGAAGATGGATGAAGACAAAGAGATAACAGCAACTTTCGGCGAAGTCGAAGATAAACTCTTGGAGCTTCGAGTCGAAGGGGAAGGTGATATCTACCCATCAGAAGGAAGGCACACTTATGAAAAGGGAGAAAAAGTAACGATCACTGCAGTACCAGAGGAAGACTGGTACCTAGAGAGGTGGACTGGAGACCATGATGGTGCTGAGGAAAACATAACCATCAATATGCATGAGGATAAAGAGATAATAGCGAGATTCTCAGAGGGCGAACCAAAAAGATGGGAACTTGATATGTATTTGGAAGGAGAAGGATCTATAGAAGTAGATCCTGAGTTGGATAAATATAAAGAGAATACTGAAGTTACCATACGAGCTATACCAGATAATGGATGGAATTTTAGCCACTGGTCTGGAGACGTAAGTGAGGAAGGAAAAGAGTATCGAAATATCACCATATTGATGTATGAAAACAAGGTCCTAAAAGCACACTTTGAAAATGTTTCTCAGGACATCGAGTATGAGTTGGATATAGATGTCGATGGAAATGGCTACACTGATCCAGAGAAGGGGAAACATAGCTACAGGGCTGGTGAGAAGTTACTCCTTAGTGCCCATCCTAAAGGAGATTGGAATTTTAGCCACTGGTCTGGAGATGTGATCGATGATAAAATCAATCAGTCTGAAATCACTATAATCATGGACAAAGACAAGAGTATAGCCGCTAATTTTGAATCTATCGATCACGAAGAGACATATGATCTAATAATAGAGATCGAAGGAGAGGGTATCATCGAACCTGGGGAAGGAAAATACAATTTTCATTCAGGAGAAAAGGTATACATCACTGCTACAGGGGAAGAGAATTGGAATTTCAGTCATTGGTCCGGGGATATAACTGCTGAAAAAGAAGATTTGAAGGAGATAACTATCACTATGAAAAGCGATGTCGAGATAACAGCGAACTTTGATGAATATCCGGGAGAAAAAAGTGATCACACAGAGGATGATGTATCCGATCCATATCCCATTCAAATATTTTTAGGGATCATATTGATCGTTTTGATAGCAGCGCTCATCGCCGTACATACTGACTTGGATAACAGGAGATCTTGAGTACGGAATGGTAGTGGTTGTACATCATACTCCTTTTTCTTCCGTCCAGATCATCTTGTGGAGTTGAGGTAATACTCTTACTTCTACACCGTCCGTTAACACCGATTCGGCTAACCGCTTTAATTCAAATCCTTCTTCGTTCTGAAATATGACCTCGCAGTCGAGCTCAGATCTTTCTAGAATCTCAACACTGAATTCATAGTCATCCATATCAGAGATGACGAATTTGAGTTGATCGCGTTCTCTTAGAAGACCAAGGTTATCTTCTATCATCTTTTCTTCCATACCTGATGATGGTGTCTTATAATCCATCGAGACCCTTAAGTCTTTTTTTATAAGTTCAGATATGTCCTTTGATCCGTTGGTTTCGATACTTATCTCATAAGAGGGTATCAGTTCCTCGATTAGACCCATGAGATCCCTTTGGAGTAGAGGTTCTCCTCCGGTGATACAGACCCTTCGACAACTTATCATATCCAGCTTTTCTTTTATGATACCGATCTCAAGATCTTTGCCTCCATCCCAAGCGTAACTTGTATCGCACCATTCACATCTTAGATTACACCCGGTAGTTCTAACAAATATAGTGGGTAGGCCAAGATCTTTACCTTCGCCCTGCAGCGAATGGAATATCTCACATATCTCCATAGATCGACATAGGTTACAAAATATAAATATTGAGGGTCGATCGTTCCATGAAAAAAGATTTATCTTGAATCTTTCATTCGTTAAATGATGAGAATCGGATTTATCATAAATCCCATCGCTGGTATGGGCGGTAGAGTAGGTTTGAAGGGTACTGACGGCGTTTATAGGGAAGCTGTTGAGCGTGGAGCCGAACCCGTTGCTAGAAAAAGAGCTGAGCTTGCCTTAAGCAATATGCAAGGAGGTCATGTTTGGTTTACTGCTGAGGGGATATTGGGGAAAGAATCCTTAAAAAAGATATTCCCAGATGATGATATAAGAACGGTTTATCAACCTCCCGAGGGAAGCATTGGTGGCACATCACCTGAAGACACCCACGAAACTATCAGAAATTTTTTAGAGAAGGGAGTCGATCTTATAATCTTCTGTGGTGGTGATGGGACAGCTAGAGATGTTTTTGAAGAGGTGGATAAAGAACTGCCTATCCTTGGTATACCTGCTGGAGTCAAGATGCACAGTGGCTGCTTCGGTGTGAACCCAGAAGCTAGCGCTAGATTGTTCAACAGTTTCATCGAAGGTGAAGCTGACGTATCTGAAGTCGAGATCATGGATCTGGATGAAGAGAGATATAGAGAAGGCGAATGGGAGATAAAGATGCATGGTGATGCGCTCAGTATTTACGAACCGCACTATATACAATTGGGAAAACAGAGCTTTAGATCGGTGGATCAGGAAGAACAGAAGATGGATATAGCTCAATTTATAATCGAGGAGATGGAAGAATCCCCAGATCATCTTTTTATCTTAGGTCCAGGTTCAACAACAGCAAAAATACAAGAAGTGCTAGGATTGGAAAATACTATTTTGGGAGTAGACCTGCTGAAGAACAAAGAAATAGTTGAACTGGATGTGGCTGAAAGTGACATACTCAGACATGCTGAAAACTCGCCTGGTGTTAAAATAGTGGTCTCTATGATCGGAAACCAGGGTTTCTTCCTCGGCAGAGGTAATCAGCAGATAAGTTCTGAAGTAGTAAAAAAAGCCGGATTGAATAATATTTATATTTTGGCTACACCGACTAAAGTCAAAAGTACTAAAACACTTCGTGCGGATACTGGTGATGAAGATTTGAATGAAAAGATCAGAGAAAAGGGATATATGAAAGTAGTTCAAGGTTTCAGAGAGTACAGATTAGTGGAAGTACAGGCTTAAAAAGAGAGATGCTTCGTCTTGTGGAAAGTGTCCTTTAAAAAATAGAGGATCTATGCGATGACCATATCCAGTAGAGACGTGTGGTTAGGTATACAAAAAAAGATTATAGCTAGGGGTATATCCTTTCTCTTATCTTACCTACTGGATATATCTAGTATTGACCCCACATTCTTTAAAAAGTTCTAAAGCTTTTTCGATCTTTTTTTGAGGATCATCTCCGGTTTTACTTTCCTCTGATAACTTACCCCAGGAGAATAGTGCATCAGCTTTATTTTTTCTAGAACCGGTTCGATCAAAGATATCGATAGCTTCCTTGAATTCTTCTGCGGCTTTCCAATACAATTTCTTTTTATGATAAATCTTCCCTAAGACTTTCTTCCCTTTACCCAACTCGTTAATCATTTCTGATTTCTTCGCTTTGTGTACGGATTTTTCACAGTAAGAGAGCGCTTTTTCTATCCTGTTATTTTTAAGGTGATATTCGGCTAGATGTCTTTCGACGATCAATTCTAATCTGAACTCATCCAAGTTCGATTTTATATTTTCACCGTATTCTAAGACCTTCTTTGCTTCCTCCATGGATCCTTCCATGATGTAGAGTTTTCCCAGGTAAGAGAGTGCTATCCCCATGCCGTGATCGGTCTGGGTTTCTTTGAAGAT